>NZ_CM000745.1:5777523-5782414 GCF_000161455.1 Bacillus pseudomycoides DSM 12442 | reverse complement strand
GGCTATGTTGGAATATAAAGCAAAATGGTATGGTAAACAAGTTATCGTGGTATCTAAAACATTTGCTTCTAGTCAGTTATGTTCCAATTGTGGATACAAAAACAAAGATGTCAAAAACCTAACAATTCGTGAGTGGGATTGCCCTTCTTGTGGCACACATCACGATAGAGATCGGAATGCAGCACTCAATCTTAGAAATGAAGCAATTCGTATCTTAACCGTAGGAACTACGGGGATAGCCTAATTCATTAGAGTTCGATAGAACTCTGTACCTAGGAATCTCCCACTTCAAACAGTCCGCAAGGACGTTAAGTGGTGAGTAGTTCAAAATTTATAAAATATAAGAGATGTTTTAGACTTGATGCTTCCGCCTAATTATGTAAGTACAAACTATACAATATGTATCTTCTAACCATTCTTCCTTAATCTTCTTCTCTCTTTTTCTAACCGTCTAAAAATCACACATATAACACCGCCCGCCACTGTAAACAGAATGCCAGGCACCAATAATAAAAGTCCCCCTCCACTCATCCAAATTAACGCTATTCCTAAAATCAAACATATAATTCCAATTATCATCTGACCTCTTTACCACCCTTTACATAAAATTTCCCCATGTTTGTAAAAACATTCTGATGAAATTATACCTCTTTACTTATAACAAACTCAACACTACTAAACTATCTGTTTCTCCCCCTTTCCTTCAAGAAATAAAACCCTACGATTCCATTTTTCTCTTACTATACATTATTATAATAATATATAGTAAGATAGAGTAAAAACGAGAGGAGATTATTATGGCAACGATTGGAATTGACCTAGGAACAACGAATAGTTTAGTAGCCTATTGGACGGATTATGGTGCAGCCCTTATCCCAAATGCACTTGGCGAATATCTTACACCATCTGTCATCAGTGTTGACGAGAGCGGTGAAGTTTTAGTCGGACGCATCGCCAAAGAACGGCTGATTACCCATCCGCACGTTACAGCATCAACGTTTAAGCGATTTATAGGAACAGAGAAAAAATACGAGTTAGGTATGTATACATTTTCTTCAGAAGAACTTTCATCTTTTATCATTCAATCTTTAAAACAAGATGCAGAAGCTTATTTAAACGAAGCGGTTACTGGTGCTGTCATTAGCGTACCTGCTTATTTCAACGATGCTCAGCGCAAAGCGACAAAACGAGCTGCTGAAATTGCTGGATTAAAAGTTGAACGTCTCATTAGTGAGCCAACGGCAGCTGCTATCGCTTACGGACTGTATCAGGAAGCGGCAGAGACAAAATTTCTTGTATTTGATTTAGGCGGCGGAACATTTGACGTGTCCATTTTGGAATTATTTGAAGGAGTGATGGATGTTAAATCGATCGCCGGCGATAATTATCTTGGAGGCGAAGACTTCACAAACAGTCTCATGTCCTTTTTCTTAGAGTCACACCAACTCGATTCCGATTCCCTTGACTCAAAAACGCTATCTTTAATTTATGCACAAGCAGAACGTTGCAAACTTACATTATGTAATGAGCCTGCCGCGATTATGAAAGTCGTTATTCATAATGAGACGTATGAAACTCGCATTAACAGAAGTGAATTTGAAAAATTAGTAACCCCGCTTCTCTTACGGCTTCGCTATCCGATTGAACGCGCACTTCGCGATGCGTCGCTAAACCCTAAGGATTTAGATGCTGTCATTCTAATTGGCGGGGCGACAAGGATGCCGCTTATCAAATCCGTCATTTCTAAAATGTTCGGACGCATGCCTCATGCGAATATTAATCCTGATGAAACGGTTGCTTTAGGTGCTGCGATTCAAGTTGCTTTAAAAGAACGAAACAAAGCACTAGAAGAAGTTATCTTAACGGATGTTTGTCCATATACGTTAGGAACTAGTGTTGTTCAAGCATTAGGAAATGGACAACAAGGATCCGGATACTTCTTCCCGATTATTGAACGAAATACACCGATTCCTGTAAGTCGAGTGGAACGACTTTATACTGTCAATGATAGACAACACTCCATACTTGTCGATGTTTATCAAGGAGAAAACCGCTTGGTTAAAAATAACTTAAAACTTGGCGAACTTAAAATTAAAGTCCCTCCTGCTCCTGCTGGACAAGAGGCGATTGACATTCGTTATACATATGACATAAATGGCATTCTCGAAGTCGAGGTAATAAGTACAACGACTGGAGAGAAAAAAAGAGCAATTATCCAACAAAACGCCGGAAATCTTACAGAAAAAGAAATTGAAGCTAGACTACTAGAATTGAAAGAAATTAAAATTCATCCACGAGACCGGTCCGAAAACCGATTGCTGCTCGCAAAAGGCGAACGGCTCTATGAAGAGTTACTCGGTGACGAACGCAAAAAAGTCGCGATCTTGTTACAGCAATTTGAAAATGCGCTCACAACGCAAAATGATAAAAAAGTGAAAGAAGCCGCTCATATATTAAAAGAGCATTTAGAGAATATTGAAAGGTGGATCAGTCATTCATGAGCATTTGGGAAACGTTAGAAATTGAGCCTACCGATAATGTTGCAGCTATTAAAAAGGCTTATGCAAAACTTCTAAAGATTTATCATCCCGAAGACGATCCTGAAGGATATCAGCGGCTGAGAGAAGCATTTGATAAAGCGATAAAAAGCGCAAAACAAATGAAGACTGCACCTCCCTCTCAACTAGAAAAAACGGATGAAAACGAAGAGAATTCCTATATCCACCCTGTATCTCCTACATGGATGGATGGTGACGCTGAACTTGCCGCCACTCTCGTTTCAGAACATCCCGTTTACGCATTTACGGAAAAAATCGAGACGCTGTATAACGATTTCTTTGCACGAATCGAACCGAAAAATTGGGAAGACTTATTAAGTTCCGATGTGATATGGGACGTAGAACATGCGGCAGTGATTCAAGATAGATTAATAGAATTTTTACAATATCATTACCATTTCCCCCGCTCGATTTGGGAACTTCTCGACAATGTATTTCGCTTTAGTGAACAAAGAGAGGAGTTGGAATTTGAATATAGTGAAGAAACAGTACAGTTTTTGCTAGAGAGAATTAGCGGCGAGAAAGAAATGCGTTATGATGTTTTCAAGAAAAGTGATGATTTAGATTTTGAAGCGTATTTTCATTTACGTGAAGAAATCCAGCTCACACTTATGAATAATAACTTAGAAGCAGCAAAAAGTGCACTCGATTTTGCATACGAGCTTTATCAAGAAGATCCGGAACTTTTACGCATGCAGGGCATTTATTATTTGCGCATAGAAAATAAAGAACGTGCGTTACAATCATTCAATGACATACTTGCCATTTACCCGGATGACCTAGATGGTTTACTTTATCGGGCCCAGATTTACTATGACCGCGGGCAGTTTGCAGATGCTATCAAGGACTGTGAGCATCTACTGTCGATTGAGCCGGAGCATATGGACGCACAATTCTTAATAGTGAAGCATTCGTTCGAATCAGGTGATATAGAAACTGTAGCCACTAGGGCGTTGGATGTGGTAAAGCGTTATGTGGAACGCTTCGAATTTCGTTCATACTGTATTCGAATTCACACTGAAATTCCAGAGAAGAGACAGAAACAAGAAATAAATATGAAGTTTATTATCCGCTATGCGCTATACTTTTTATTTCTATTTATTAGCCGCACCTGGGTTTATTTGCTCTTTATGATTCTTATTGTTTTAACCCCATTACCATCTAAATATGCATTACTTCTCCTACTCCCACTTATTTGGGAAGCATGGAAATTCGTTAGGCTTAAAACATTCGCATAAGGAGGAGACAGAATGCCTGTTTTATATAAAAGAAAACGAGAGAAACAGTTCGAACTATATTTCCGCTGCCTGTCTTCCGTTTGTTTGAATTGCGTTTACCTTACAAACTATTTTACCCGATATGAATTTACCCTTATCAGAGACCGCTTTATTGGGAAACGTTTTTTGAAGAACGTGTTATGGACATGGCAAATCGAAAATTCGACGGAGTTAAAAGAGAAAATCATTTGGTTTTTAGAAGAAGGGACACGGCAGGAATTTAATCGTATACGCCATCAATTGACTCCTCTTTCCGAGGCAGCGCGAAAACAATTATCGAAAGACCATCCTGACCATGAAAAACTTTATATTGCTAATTACGGATTACATATTTTGACGGATTCAGGAATTGCAGCGTTTGATTATGCATGGTGTATCTGTTTATGTCGGGTCGGTAGAAGACTCGGTTATTTATCAAAACAGGAAGCAAAGAACTTTATGATACAGGCTGCACGACTTTCACAACATTCTTATTCAGACTGGCACGAGTATTTTAACGCCTTTCGTATTGGCAGCCACTTTAACGCAAATGATACAGAATTCATAAATAAAGATAAGTATAATATTAATTACGTATCGTACTTGTTTGATTATAAAAAAACTCTATTGAGTGTTGTTCCATGGGAAAATAATCTACTTAAAGATTTAAGTTAAATCATGCTATGCTTCTTAACCAAATTGATAAAAAATCCTAGGAACTATGATTTCCTGGGATTTATTTACATATAAGGTATTTGCTGAACTACTCACCACTTAACGTCCTTGCGGACTGTTTGAAGTGGAAGATTCCTAAGTACAGAGTTCTATTGAACTTAGGCTATCCCCGTAGTTCCTACGGTTAAGAGACGAATTGCCTCATTTCTCAGATTGAGTGCTGCATTTTGATCTCGATCGTGATGTGTGCCGCAAGAAGGACAATCCCACACACGAATTGTTAGATTTTTAACGTCTTTGTTTTTGAATCTACAATTGGAACATAGTTGACTAGAAGCAAATGTTTTAGATACCACGACAACTTGTTTACCATACCATTTCGCTTTATATTCCAACATAGCT
>NZ_CM000745.1:5777089-5777423 GCF_000161455.1 Bacillus pseudomycoides DSM 12442 | reverse complement strand
TCATATAATTGAATTTCTAATGGTTTTCTATTGGTCCCGTTATATGGTTTTGTAGTCGGGATGATGGCAAAGTGACTATCTACCAGCTCGTCGTTAAATGTGGCATGTTTTTCTGTAATGGTAGATGCATCTACCATCCGTACCAGATCCGCATAATTGGTACACTGCAAGGCTTGGAATACTTCTTGTACTCTGCCTACCTTTTCCGTTGGCAAATGCCTGGACGATGAACGAGGATACGAAATCCAGCCTTCTTCATATAAACTCTGAATATGTTTTTTTGCGGTCTCTGCACTCACTTTCAATTTCGAATGCGCCTCTTTATACAAATCCG
>NZ_CM000745.1:5774538-5776989 GCF_000161455.1 Bacillus pseudomycoides DSM 12442 | reverse complement strand
TTTAGGCGCTTTCGCTGCTTGTCCTTCAAAAAGTTGAGTTACAGTACGATCTTTCGGAAAGTCCACCGAAGTTTCATTAAACCGTTTAAGTAATTTGTCTATTTCCGCGTGTTCCAAAAGAGCAAGGGTGGAAATTTTACTTTGAATATCTTCAGAAAGCGCCTCTAAAATAAATTGAAAATACCTTAATAACCTTTTTAAGACAATCTCTGAGAAACCAGACACCACTCTTATTTCAAATCGGTCGAATGTGGTTGACACGGAAAAATCAAATAATGTATTCGTCTTCTCATAACTATTAACCCCATATGATAAAGGAGAACCTTCCAACCCGTTATACACATGAAAATCTACAAAGTTAAAAACGGCATCAAAAATAGGATTTTCATTTACTTCTGTTCTCCCTATCAGCTCAGCAATTTTTCTAAAAGGAAAACGACCTTTGCTCTTTAAATCCACATGCTTACGGTGGACTTTCGTAAGCAGTGATTGCCATGTTCCAGATTCATCTATCTCTATGCGAAAAGGTATTGTATTCAGGAAACAACCAAGTACCTTCTCTGCATCCTGTGTAACTGGCCTCGCATTCTCAATCAAACCTATCGTCAAATCATTTTCATAGGTAATCATCCGCATCATAAACAGATAGGCTGTTAAGCAAAGTGTCTTTAGAGTCGTTCCTTCTTCCCTAGCAACTTTCTTCAATCTCTGCAGTAGGTCAGGGTTGAGCTCCATAATATAAGCTTCCACTTCCTGCTCAGCCCCATATGGAAGTTCAAGCCTTTTAAACTCTGACAGCTCCTGCTGCCAGTAGGTCGTTAGGTCTTCTTGCTGTGAAACAACCATCTGATCCACTACATAATCCTTATAGCTACTCTTCAGTCCTACCAATTCCACAGGGCCGATTTTCAACCTGAAATATACATCTACCAACGCTGTCATAAACGAGGCCACACTCCAGCCATCCATAATGGCATGATGGACTATCCAAGCAAAAGTGACCTGACGATTGTTTAACCTATATACACGAAGCCTCCAAAGGGGGCCCTCTTTTAGCTCAAACGGATTCTGACGATCTTCCAAAAGAGAATGCTCAATAAAATCCTCCTGCTCCTTTTCTGTATATACTGATAGGTCATGCTCTATAATATCGACTGGAACTGACTGGTAGACAACTTGAAGAGGCACAGGTCCTTCATCTAAGAAAAAGCACGTTCGTAAAATTTCATGTTTATTCATTAATAAGGTCATAGCTTCAGTTAATTTTCCCACTTCAAATGAAGCATCCTCCAGCTGATAAACAAGTTGGTCATGATAAAGCGCCTTTTCTGAATTTCTCATAGAATAAAAAACCATTCCCTGCTGGATATCACTCATTGGATACACATCTACTACCTCATGGGCTAGGGAAGTGTGTTCCTCAAGGAACCTGTTTTTCAGATCCTGTAGTTCTTTTCTTTTTTCTATACGTTTACGTTCTTCTTCCAGTGAAACATTTTGTATACCAGCATACGCGACTAACTCTTTTATAGTTGGATGTTCATACAAATCCTTGATCTGAATAGTCCAGTCCATTTTCCTGTTCATAAGACTAATCAATCCGATGGCTTTGATAGAGTCTCCCCCCAGATTGAAAAAGCTGTCACTTATGCCAAGGGAGGTACCTAAAAACTCTTCCCAAATAGACCGCACACGGCCTTCCAGCGGATTCCGGGGCTCCTCATGGATAGTGCCTTTCACTTCTGGGGCCGGAAGCCTGTGACGGTCTACCTTACCATTGGCAGTGAGCGGCATCATTTCAAGCTGAATAAAATAAGAAGGAACCATATAAGACGGAACTTTTTTAGCTAAATCCGCTCGAAGCTCCAAAGTACTCAATTCCTCTTCCGCCGTATAGTAGGCGGCCAAAACTTGCCCTCGTTCCTCTTCGAAGGCTTGTACAAAAATTTCTCTGATTCCACTACAAAGAAGTAGCTGGGTTTCAACCTCTCCTAATTCAATGCGGTGCCCACGGATTTTGACCTGGTCATCCATTCTTCCAAGGTATTCCAGGTTTCCATCTTCCAGCCATCGGGCCAGGTCACCTGTTTTGTACATCCGCTCTCCTGGTTGAAACGGATTTTCAACAAAGCGCTCTTCCGTTAGCTCTGGACGATTCCAATAACCTCTAGCCACACCTTCCCCGGCAACATACATTTCACCGCCAATTCCAACGGGCAGGAGGTTCTTTTGTCCATCCAGCACATACACCTGAAGAGTGGGAATCGGTTTTCCAATATTGCTGATGTTAGTCTCGATTTCTTTTTCAGTAATTTCCTTGTACGTAACATGAACAGTCGTTTCCGTAATCCCGTACATATTAATCAACTGAGTAGAAGGATAGGCTGCTTTCCAGTCCTTCAGCTGTAGAGGGGACAGCTTTTCGCCCCCAAAAATAACCTTACGGACCGG
>NZ_CM000745.1:5774203-5774438 GCF_000161455.1 Bacillus pseudomycoides DSM 12442 | reverse complement strand
TTCGCTTACTTCTTGCGTTGCAATCACTTTACCATTTTGTAGTAGGTCTACTTTGATCATTGCCGGACGATCTTTCGCATTATCGTCTTTCCATGTCTTCGTTCCTTCTACTTTTGTTTGGCTTACTTTTGTATTCGTGATGTCATAACCTTTTACTTCGGATTGATATCCATTTACCGGTTGTTCTTTCACTTCATACTTGTATGCCTTTCCTTCGGCATCGTATGCCGCTAAA
>NZ_CM000745.1:5773653-5774103 GCF_000161455.1 Bacillus pseudomycoides DSM 12442 | reverse complement strand
ATCGTAATAATTTTTAAATTGTTCATCGTAATTTACAATATTACGTGCTGTTTTTTGAATCTTCGGCTTCGCTGTATCTAACCAATAATTCGCATTGATTCGTGACAATTCCTGATTAAGGTGAATATTTTTAATTAATTCTGCTCCTTCTGAACCTAAATCAATATTGGATAAATTTATATTTGGTTGTTTAATCATTGTTTTTGCGTACAAATCCATTACAAGAAGATTAGATCCTGTTTGAGCTAATGCTTTCTTCAGCCCTTCAGGCCCTAACTCATAATTCCCTACTTTTTGTTCTTGAGCGGTCTGTTCTTGTGCAAGTACATGAATAGTGTTACCGTTCGTAGCAGTTATAAATGTTGCTAGAGTGGCTACAGCTAACACTTTAAATGGAAGTTTTTTCATAACTATTCTCCTTCTCAGTTTTTTGATAGATTCTTATAATCT
>NZ_CM000745.1:5773088-5773553 GCF_000161455.1 Bacillus pseudomycoides DSM 12442 | reverse complement strand
TTTTAAACTATCTAAGCCACTTTGTATAACTCTCATCGAAATACATCCAACCTTCAACACCTTCACCCGTTACATAAATCCAATTCTCATAACGATAATGAACATCGTAAGCAGATTGTTTTGTAATTTTATTTATAATAGGATCTCCAGTGGAAGCACCTTTTCTAAGATTGATGTTTGTGCCAGAAATCCAAACAACTCCTTTTGATTTTCCGTCTTTATTAATTTTACAAACGTCTTCACGGATCCAATTATTTTCTGCAATTTTATACCAGAAACGACTACCATCATAATGCCAATCTAAGTATATATGGCCACTTCCTTTGGGAACATCACCAACGTGCTCTGATGTTTCACTAGGCGCTGAATATACCTTTGAATGAGGCTGTGTGACAGTGATAGAACCTATATTATTTGTTTCCCATCCAGAAGGTAACGAAACGTTCTTTCGAGTATCCACATCTG
>NZ_CM000745.1:5771631-5772988 GCF_000161455.1 Bacillus pseudomycoides DSM 12442 | reverse complement strand
ATAATGAACCTACATTACTGCTTTTAGAAGTTCTGCTACGAATGGGATGATTCCACCTACAAATTTTAAAACTGCCATTGCGATTGCCATATTATTTCCTCCTCTTATTTTGTATAGTAAGATGTTGTAAATCTTTATACTCCTATTATAGTAAGCGCTTACATATATATATCAATACATTTCGATATGCAATATTTCATATGATATGCGTTGGTTTTATTGCTATAAACTTAATCAAACTCATTTATCCTCACATTATTTATTTCTCTGTTTCCATACCCCATTCTTTTTACGATAAGTGTTCTTGCCATTCATAAAGTCAGCTGTATTGCCAGGAATGCTATATTTCTTATTCTTTTTCTTAGTCTTCTTCTTCAACCGCTTCTCTTCTTGAACAGCTTGTAAATCCGCCTTCCATTGCCTTAACAAAACCTTTTCTCTTCGCACCGAATTTATACCCCTTAGTTTAAATTACCCACCAAAGGTAAAAATTCTATTTTTCAACATAAATATCCTCTTATTTGAATATTAAATGTTTCCGCATCCTCCTGCACCTGGATAAACGAACGAAAAGGAATCTGGGAGTTGAAATGCCGTTGAATCTAAAATACGAATACGCTTGAAAACAGAAGTATATGGAGAAGAAACTTTGAACTTCTTGAGCAAATAGTTGTAATTCATCAGATACAGAAATAGACATACAAACACGCCATCCTTTCCTATGATTCTACAGAAAGAATAGCGTATTTTTTCATTTTAGGGAGGATTTTGTTTTATTAGCTTAATAGCATTGGGTTGTCAACAAAATCCCAAAAACTCCCAATTTTTTTAGAGTAAGTTGGGAGTTTTTGAACCAGAAAGGTATATTTATAAAAACTATGACAAAATTTATTCGTTTTTCCTTTTTACCTACTTGCTAAATTCAGCAAGTAAAATATTTTTAAAACAATCAGGACTGTTAGCTTTACCCATACTGTTCAAATTGACGGCCAACGTATGCTTGCCTCCAAGTGTACCCCCAGCAAAAGTAACAAACCCTGGAATGCTACCTGTGTGTCCCCATATCGAGACACCGTTTGGAAGCTTAGTTTCATAGATTCCAAGACCATATCCGCCGATTTCAGCACTTCCTGTTGGAACTGTAGTAAGCATTTGTTTTAATTGCTGTTCCTTCAGTAATTTGCCACTGAGTAAGTAAGAGAAGAATTTGTTTAAGTCGTCAGCAGTAGAAATCATATCTCCAGCCGAGCTAGCTATACTTGGGTTATAATAAGTAACGTCTTTTAGCTCACTTGCTCCGTCTGGTTGGAAATATCCACGAGCATGCTTGGTGCCTGGAATAACGCTTGAATTGCCA
>NZ_CM000745.1:5771253-5771531 GCF_000161455.1 Bacillus pseudomycoides DSM 12442 | reverse complement strand
AAGAGGAGGAAATAATATGGCAATCGCAATGGCAGTTTTATCATTCTTAGGTGGAGTAATTCCATTAGTAGCAACACTTCTAAAAGCATTCATGTAATAGAATTCTCTGCACTTATTTATAAAAATTATCATACAAATGATCTGTATATCAAAACCGAATTGATGTGCAGATCATTTGTGTGAGCAAACTTTAAACAAGAAAAAGAATCCCAGAAATCATAAGGGATTCTTTTTCTTTATGTAATTACGGCATTAACATGTTTGCTACCGAGAAGTGG
>NZ_CM000745.1:5769219-5771153 GCF_000161455.1 Bacillus pseudomycoides DSM 12442 | reverse complement strand
GCTTATTGAAGATCTTTAATAAAATTTTTCGAAATGTAATGTGCATATTGCACAGTATGTGAATCTTATTGAGCCTCTAAAAGAAATTTCCAATGCTAAGTAGCTTTGTTGAATTCGTTCTTCTCATATAATAAGATGTCTTCTTTAAGATTTTTATAGATATCTAATAGATCGTCTGGTAGAGTACAATAAATAGACTCTTCTAGGGTATAAGGTTCAAATATTTTCCGTTATAATTCAAATTCATTAAAAATAATCTGTAGTATTTGGATTTCAAAGTTTCCTAATGTTGTATCTATAATAGATTCAATATTAGGAAACTATAGCGAATGGGCATATGGATTCGTTAGAAAAGAAAGAAGTCGAACTAGTTATGTTCTTTCGTTATACAATAGGGCGATTAAAACATAATATTGCTTTCCTTAACAAAATATTCATAGTGAATATTTTGTTAAGGAAAGTTTGTTACTTGCGCATTACTATGAATAGTTCTTTCTTTGTTATTCGCTTCTTTTTCTCGATTGTAAATTTTAAGGAGACCTACTATTCTAGCTTAGTAAAAATCTTGATGAAGTAGGAGGGCGTTATATTCGAATTTGATATAATATAAGGTGTTTTTAAAATATACATCATAGAGAAGGGATTCAAAGAATGAAGAAAATAAGTATTGTTACAATAGTAGTTTTACTCCTCCTAGTTATTGCGTATATGCTAGTTGGGAACTACTTTTATAACTATGCGCTAAATGCGAAACAAGAAAAAGAATTTTTAGAGGGAAACCCTCATTTAAAGAAAACTGTAACTGTATCGGGTAATGTAGTAGCCACTGATGAAATGAAAAATACAGAATTCTTATCAAAACATCAACCAAGTACGACGTCTATACGTTCTTTTGATAACTTGAAACTAACTGGCTATGAATATCGTAATCAGGAATCTAGTCATAAATGGTCAATCGTGGTTCACGGATATAATGGAAGAGCCTTGGAAATGACAAAATACATTCGCCATTTTTATGAAAAGGGTTATAGTGTAGTAGCACCTGATCTTCGTGGTCATGGCAATAGTCAAGGTGATTATATTGGTATGGGGTGGCATGATCGTAAGGATGTTACGCAGTGGATTCAGTATGTATTAAAGAAAGATCCGCAAGCGGAAATAGCTCTGTTCGGTATTTCTATGGGAGGCGCAACTGTTATGATGACTTCCGGAGAAGAGTTACCTGCCAATGTTAAGGTTATTATTGAAGATTGTGGTTATTCATCTGTTATAGATGAATTCACGTATCAATTAAAAGATCTATTTCATTTACCAAAATTCCCTGTTATGAATGCGGCGAATACAATTACAAAACTCCGTGCTGGTTATGACTTGAATGAGGGATCGGCCGTCAAGCAAGTTGCAAAAAGTAAAACTCCGATGTTGTTTATCCATGGAGATGCAGATACATTTGTTCCTTTTGAAATGTTGGATGAAGTGTATAATGCTGCAAAGGTGAAAAAAGAGAAATTGATTGTGCCAGGTGCAGGTCATGGAGAAGCTGAAAAAATAGATTCGGAGAAATATTGGAATACTGTATGGGGATTTATTGGAAAATACATTCCAGCATAAGTATAGATTTAGAAAGAATCTTTCGCTATTAAAAGTGAAAGATTCTTTCTTTATATATAGGGGATACATTGATTGTAGCTTAAATAGGGAGTCTTTCTATCTAAATGTTATGCGTGGATAAGTGATGGTTAAATTTAAGTGAGGATAAAGAAATCTAACGGATTAAAGTCTTATCTTCTATATTTAATGGGGAATTTGAATTTTGTTTTAAAAAGGTATTGCTTTTATAATGATAAGTGTGTAATATATTAGAAGTCGCCGATGCAACAAAGCAAAACGTGACAAACGAAATAAAAAACTTAGTTGACATTGAAATACGAAAG
>NZ_CM000745.1:5768826-5769119 GCF_000161455.1 Bacillus pseudomycoides DSM 12442 | reverse complement strand
ATTGTTCAGCAATTATTTATAAACAATTATCATACCTTAATACGAAAAAAAGAAGGGAATGAATTTTTTGAAAATTAAAAAAAGTGTTAAAGGAATCAAATTATTAGCATGTTTATTAGTTAGTTTAAGCACTATTAGTTATTCATCTATTTCCTTTGCGGAAACAAAAACAGGTAATTCAGCTGGTGCAACAAAAAATGCAAGTGGCATTGATACTGGTATAGCAAATCTTAAGTATAATAATCAAGAGGTTTTAGCAGTAAATGGTGATAAAGTAGAGAGTTTTGTTCCAA
>NZ_CM000745.1:5764350-5768726 GCF_000161455.1 Bacillus pseudomycoides DSM 12442 | reverse complement strand
ATTGCCCTTCTTGTGGCACACATCACGATAGAGATCGGAATGCAGCACTCAATCTTAGAAACGAAGCAATTCGTATCTTAACCGTAGGAACTACGGGGATAGCCTAATTCATTAGAGTTCGATAGAACTCTGTACCTAGGAATCTCCCACTTCAAACAGTCCGTGAGGACGTTAAGTGGTGAGTAGTTCAAACGGATCCAATTGAATTAAAGAAAAGCGATTGGATGGAAGAATAGAGCACAGACAATACAGAGTACAAGAATGCGAGTGCAATAATCAAAAGCTTTGCGAGATCTTTCGCAAAGCTTTTATAATGATACATATTATAATAGTATTTTTTGTATTTCTTCTGTGCTTAGACCAGTAAATTTTGCAATATCTTCTAACGACATTCCATTTTTATGCATACCACGAATTAATTGTGCACGCTCAGCTAATTTACCTTCCTCTTTACCTTCCTCATGAGCATGAGCTATTTTAGCTTGTTCATCTAGAAGTACTTTCTCACGAGCTTCATAAGCTGTTCGGAAAGAAGAATCATGGCTCATATTTTCCCATTTATTCATTGCCTTTTGTAAAATTGGATCTTGATTCATCGCAATTTCCTCCAATGTCTGAGTTAAGTGTTCATCTTCATGGGCTGGTAGCAATAACATCCAACGGACAAATGTATTTTCCCATGGATTTACTTTTTCTTCACGCCATTGTTTCACTAATTTTGGGATCTCTACAAAATGGATTTCAATATCGTCACTTAAAACCTGTTGTGTTTTCGAATTCCATAATTGTCCGATGGTGTGAAATGAGTCTTCATAAGAAAATAATGTGAAATCTAATAAGTTAATGGTAATTGTTTTCCGAAGTGAACGATATGGCATACCTTCTTGCATTTGGGATGTATAGAGCTTACTCCAATAGTATAAAGAGCGTTTTACCATATCATGTGTATTTCGGAGTTGAATCTCAATATTCACTTGCGTTCCATTGTCGAGTGTTGCTAATAAGTCTAGTATGGATAACTTATCATCTTCATAAGACTTATGGAGATGTGGGTCTTCCAATTGTAGTGATGAAATAGGTGTATCTAAAGATTCTTCTAAGATAGCGTTTAAAAATCCAATTAAGATTTCTTCATTCCCCTTTGTTCCAAATAACTGTTTAAAAGCAAAATCAATTCGTAAATTTACTAATTTTGTGGACATGGGTTTCCTCTCCCTGTCTTTCTATTCTTAAATATATTTTATAAGATAGTCCCTTACATATGCAAATGCTTCTGTATTTCAAGTTTACATCTGTCTATAAATGTATACTTTTATAGACAATCCAAAGGCTCTCCACATCTTTGAATACATAGTAATAAAAAGTGAATCAAAAGGTGTACCTTTTGATACTGCACAAACAAATTAGTAATAAATTTCTCAATATAGATATTGTCACTATTTTTAGCTATAATATTCAAAATTAACAGTTAATGTAATATGATAAAAAAGTGATGGTTATCCCCTATTTGTTTCTCCTTATGCCATAGATAAGACCGAGTTTCTGGTCTTATCTTTTTTATTTATATATTTTCTTTGGAGATGAATGGGTAAGTGGAATATGTGTAAAATTTGATATACTAAAAGAAAAAATTAGGATGATAAGGCTATGCCAACAAAAGAATTCCAAGACACAGTACAGCATTTTGCTTCTTTCTTATTAGATAAAGGAAGAAAACCTTCCACAATTAAACGATATGTTTATGATATCGAAGATTTTGGTCAGTGGTTGCAAAAATCTAAAAAACTTCCTACATGCAATATATGGACGAGACTTGATACAAAGGATTATGATGAGTATTTCTATGATTTAAAACAGCAACGACAGTACTCTGAAAAAACAATACATCGTGTCTATATTGTCTTAAATAGACTATATCAGTATTTGCAACTGCCAAATCCGTTAGAAGACATGCAACTTATTATTCAACCGAACCGTGCGCTACGTGATGAAGATTTTATTATAATAGAGGAAGAGAAAATGTTAAAGTCCATTTTAGCTTCATTAAAAGGATTAACAGAAAAACAACGTTCCGTTCGTCCATTGCTTATGGATCGTAACATTTCTATTGTCCATTTGCTCATTCATAATGGATTATCCTTACAAGAACTTGTCGGTTTACAGATGAAGCACGTCCATTTTGAAAATAATAAGATCTCAGTACCAGGAATAGTGGGTATAGAAAGAACGATTCTTTTGACTGAAGACGATAAAAAGCGATTATTTAGCTATTATAAAACCCTCCCTGAACCAGTTCGTCCAAGATATCATAGCAATGATCCACTGTTCGTAGCCTTCGATTTTACTCGGAAAACTTATCATTGGTCATATGAAAATAATGCACCCAAAGCTCTAACAGAGATTGCCGTTCAAAAGATGCTTCGACTTGAAGTTGCAAGGGCAAATTTAAGAAAAGGAATTTCAGCACAACACTTGCGTAATACCTTCATTTTAAGGTTAATAAAACATCAAATTTCAGAGGATGAAATTATAAAACAAGTAGGGTTTAAATCTAAGCTTTCGTTAAAAAGATATTATGATTACATCGATTAAAAATAACGGGGGAAGATAGTGTGGAGAGAAATAAAAAAAGAGCAACAGTACATAAGAGTGTATACATTAAGGGATAGAAGTACAAAATCCATTAAAGTTGAATCTTGGCGAACGTTTAAAGAGGAAATGAGAGTTCTATGTCAAAATGAATCCGACATTTTTCAAATAGGGGTACGGCAACGATTAAAAGAATAACCCGTCACATCTGAAAATTCTTCCATTTAAGTAAGGAACTTATCAGAAAATATGGTAGGTTCCTGTTTTATTACTATAGTATTAAAACATCTCATAAAATTAGCAAATAAATAACCGACTCCTTAACATGCAAGGAATCGGTTAAATTTTGTCTAAACATACTATTATTATTCAGAAACTGGGATAAGTTCAGTTTTGTCAATATACAGTTTACAATGTGGGCAGTGTAACATGTTTACTGCAGTTATCTCTATAAGAAATTTAGGTACTAAGGGTGATATTAATCCATCAAATTCAGCATATTGAAAATTTTCAAACGTCAACTTTTCTTCAGAATTCTTTGTCTTTGTAATCTTTGCGAAGGCCCTTTGACCAAAAAACTCATCAGGTGACTGTTTTACTTCCATAAACAATTCGCCACTTCCCTCTGATGCATATCGAACTCTAACACGATATTTTTGAGATAATTCATTTTCTGCTGCCGTGGCATAAAGATAAACTAATTGTTCTGTACGCTCAAAATTATGCAGAACTACTACATCTCCACCTGTATATCCGGAACCCTCTACAATACTTACACCTAATCCAGTTACATAATCTTGGAGACTTTTTACGGCTGGAATTTGTGTAATCTTTTTGGAATCAATAAAGTTATAGAAATCTACACTCCGATGTGTCCAAACAAATACAGGTAAGTAGCCAGACTGAATGCTATAACTACCTACGTTCCAAAAAGGGTAAGTAGTTATATGAGCTAACCTATGATTATATGCTTGATAATTTGGTTGATCAATTGTTTCTTGTGGTAATTCATTTTCTGAATCATAATTTTGTATGTTTGATGGAATAGCTGTATGTGTTTTTGAATAAGAATAAGTTGTTGTAGTTTGGCTATCCCTTTTAACGGTTCCGGTGCAAATACTTAGGAAAGATATAAAGAGGCCAGAAGTTTCCTAGTGGAATCTAGTTTTAAGCAGCAATTCCAAATAGTTGATGGATAAACTTCACTTGATTTTAGACAGATTTGTCCAGTAAAACAAGTTGCCCTTTTTTTACCATATGCATAGCTTCTATTCCAGAAATAATGGATGTAGCTGTGCGAAAGGATTTCAATCCTAACATCGAACGAACTCGCTTTTTAATCAACCGATGATCTTGTTCCACTATGTTATTGAGATATTTCACTTGCCTTAGTTGGATGCCTAATGGCATCTTTTTTTCTTTTCTCAATTCTTCAACTGCTATAGGATAAGCTGGATTCTTATCGACTGTCACGACACGAGGCTCAGAAATATGAAAAGACTGCAAAGATTTCCTGAAGAATCGCTTTGCAGCCTTGTGGTTTCTTGCTTTGCTTAGGTAAAAACCGATGATATTTCCTTTCGAATCGACAGCACGATACAGGTACATCCATTGACTTTTTACTTTTCATCGACTCTCCAAGAGTCATTGATTTGCTTGAGATGACGACGGATTCTTTTGTCTAATTCAGGACCATACTGATGAACCCAACGCATAATCGTTGTATGAGCAACGGATAAGCCCCGTTCCTCCATCATTTCCACCAAATCACGAAAGTTCAAGTTGTA
>NZ_CM000745.1:5741100-5764250 GCF_000161455.1 Bacillus pseudomycoides DSM 12442 | reverse complement strand
TCTCAATTAGAAGAGAAAGGGTTCTGTTGCAAAGTTTCCGAAGACACAAAGAGATGGGGAATATTGTGGGCCAGTTTTATGAAACTATTAATAATTCATGTAATGCGTTATACGTCGAAAAAACGAAGTTTGGTTGAAGACTTTGAAATCCTAAAGAACGGGAGAATCGACGTTTCACATGTCGGTGATCTTGCTCAATGATATTATTGAGATACTTGATTGTACGATGAAAGGTATTTTTGTAAAGACCTATCTCCTTTAATTTTTTGAATGCGAAAGCTAAAGAAGGGGCCTTATCTGTCGTCAGAACAGTTGGTTCTCCAAAAGTTCGAACAAGTCTTTTCATAAAAGCATATGCTGCTTGTGTGTCCCGTTTTTGACGAAGTTGAATAACAAGTGTTTGTCCCTTTTTATCAATTGCTCGATATAAATAACACCATTTCCCTTTCACCTTGACATAGGTTTCATCCAAACGCCAAGATAACAATATGTTTTTGTTTTTCTTCTTCCAAATGTGATAGATAAGCTTTCCATATTCATGAACCCAGCGCATGATAGTTGTTGGATGAATAGAAATACCACGTTCTTTGAGAATTTCAGACACATCGCGATAACTTAAAGAAAAACGACAATAGTAGCCAACAGCTATTAAAATAAGATCCTTCTTGAATTGGTTCCCTTTAAAATATCCCATCTGTGATTCTCCTCGTTTTCTTTTTCGAAAGTGTAGCTTAGTTTAGAAAACTTTGCAACAGAACCCTAATTTTCATATAGGATACCGTCATATTGATAAAAAGACGTTATCCTTTCCCATGATTTCTCAGAAAGAATAACGTCTTTTTCATTTTAGGGGGTATTTTGTCTTGTTAGGTTGATAGTACCCCCATAACGAAATTTTCTACTAAACTGTAACAAAAAAGCTCAGTTTTTCATTTTGGGGTAATTCTGAATTCTTAAGTTGATGGGCATGGGACTGAACCCCTAATACTTTATTTTAATAATGACTCTTTTCATGAAATAAAACTCAGTTATCAGTCTAAACCATTTTTTAGATTTAACAATAACAAGTATGCATTTTTACCTTTCAGATAGTCTCTTTTATTCTAATTTCTTCATTTCTTTCAGCCGTTCTATATCCTTTTCTGAAGCCTTTTCTATTTTATACAGTTCATAGCTACCCTTTATCTCATTTATCACTACAAATTCAATTTCATTCCGAACATAGCTTTTAGTTTTTCCCTTTTTATAACCAATAACATTATCTAATATAGTTTCCCCACTATCTTTTTTATATAAGTTATAGCTAACAGGTGGACGACCAATTACATACTTATTATCAGAAAATCCGACTATATCATCCCTCCCTAATCCTGTCGAAACACTCCAGACAAAAATAATCTGAAATATAGAATAAACAACAATACCGCTTAAGAAAAAAAATAGGATTGATTTAAAAAATAACTTTAAAGGTATCCTGCCCAAAAACTATTCCCTCCCATTTCATCTCGGGATAGCAAGAACAAACCGTGAATTTTGTACGCTAAGGAACCGAATTTTTTAGATTGTTGAACTTAATCCCCCGTTAGTACCATAAGAAAAAGAGTTACCGCAGTAACCCCATTGTTTATAATACACGTCATTGGGAGACGCTATGGATGAATATAGTCAATCTATGAAATTCCCCATAATCTTTTAACCTCCACCAATTCCTGTCCATTGAATTCCATTCTGTATATATCTGGTTTTGATGTATGTAGTAAAAAATTCAAATCATACTTACTGTCATAATACCCCATCATCAAAGTCATAACAGCTCCATGAGTGCCTAATACTACTTTCTGCCCTCGATAGGTGTTTAATAATTCTTTTAAGACTTTTATAGCACGTTTCTGACAGTCGACATTAGACTCTCCTCCCGTTAAAGCAAATTCGGGTTCTAAGAATGACTTTGTTATCAAAGGAAATAATTCTTTATCCGACATTCGTTCCTCTTCAGCAATAAAAATTCTCTCTTTTAAGTCTTCAAATACTAAAACTTCTTGTCCTATTTGCTTCGCTAATTGCTGAACAGTTAGAATTGAACGATTGTATGGACTTGAGATAACAACGTCAATTCCCTCACCTTGTAATACATCTGTTATTCGTTGAACTTCTAATTTTCCTTTTTCCGTTAATCCTCTCGCTCTTTCTTTTCCAGATTTCGGTGAATCTCCGTGTCTCACCATATATATGAAAGTTTTCATAATTACCTCCAATTTTTTAGGTTTCTGTATTCCATATATAGCTTATATTAATTAAAAAGAACTTTCCCAGTGACCATAACTAATACTCACTATAAATCCTTCTGTATGCGATATCTTAGATACATTTCTTTACAATTCCGTGAACGTAAATGTATTAAAACAAAAGAACACGTAAAATGGAGAGCTAAAAAAGACGCGTTCTGTTCTAGCTCTTTTTTCATTTTCTAATTAATAATTCGTTTACATATTCACGAGCCCAATGATCGGCGTCTAATACTGTTTCCAAATCTGGCTTTGCAATGCTATGATGAGCTTCAAGAGTAGAATCAGGGTGAGTTGCAACTTCAATTAATCCATCTGTTCCATATGTGACTTTTGTATCTGTAGGAATTCGCTTCCGAAGAGCATCTGCTAATTCTTTTGTACTTACGCTTACAATTCGAGGGTAAAATGTATATATTTATTTTTCAAGAAGGTCAATATTGTGATTTGCTGTTAAACCAATAATTTTAAAATGTTCCGGATGTGAAGTGACTACATCTAATGCAGACGTACCAATTGAGCCAGTTGAACCAAGAATTGAAATATATTTTACCATGATAATTCCTCCAAAGTTGTAGAATCCCTTTTTGCAAACCTAGATATAATTAGACAAAAAAGATAAAATTCCTTCTTTTATAAAAAAGAAACAACAGGAATTAAGCGAATATAAAGTAATTGGTTCTGTTGCAAAGTTATCCAAAACATAGAGAATCTAGGATTGCATTGTTAAATGGTTATGCAACCATTAATAATTCCTGTAATTCGTTATACACCGAAAAGGCGGAGCCTATTTGAAGAGTTCGCCTTTGTTTGTATAGGGCATGAATGGTTTCAATGCCTTTTATTGTGACGTCATCTTTTTCCAAAGTGTACTTGAATTTCGAAAACTTTGCTACAGAACCACTTTTATTGTATATTTTAGAGTTACTTTATGTTTACGTCTAGAACATGTTAAAATAACCACGTATGCAAACTATATAAAGAGAATAAGGGAGTCATGAGCTTGAAGAAGGTATTGAAAGGTTTATTATGGGGTACAGGCTCAATATTTGGTGCTTTCGCGGCGTTTATTACGTATGTGGTAATTACGGATGTGAAGCATAAGGATGTTGAGAAGTTGAAAGTGGCAAATAATAACGAGCGCATTCTTAAGGTTGGGGAAGAGTTTAAGGCGACAACGTTTAATATTGGCTACGGCGGTTTAGATAAGGATCAAGATTTCTTCTTAGACGGAGGGACGGGTTCGCGCTCTAGTAGTAAAGAGCAAACAGAAAAGAATATCAGCAATATGCTGTCTTTCTTACAAAAGGAAGATTCTGATTTTATTTTAGTGCAAGAGATGGATGAGAAGTCACTTCGTTCATTTGATGTGAATCAGTATAAGGCGTTTCAAGATGGGCTGAAAGATCATGCGTCTACGTTTGGTTATAACTTTAATGCGCAGTGGGTGCCGGTGCCAATTAAGAAGCCGCACGGATATACGAACAGTGGACTTGGTTCGTTCTCAAAATATAAAGTAGAAGAAGTGACGAGATATCAGCTTCCTGGAAGAGAAATGTGGCTTCGTCAATTATTCGAATTAGATCGAGCGATTGTTGAGCAGAAGGTTCCAGTTGATAACGGGAAATATTTACGAATGGTGAATGTTCATTTATCTGCATATGATAAGGGCGGAAACATTCGAAAGCAACAAGTTGAGTTTTTGAAAGAGTATATGAATAAGCATTATAAAAATGGCGATTATCTCGTGCTTGGCGGAGACTGGAATCAGCTATTATCTGATGTGCAGTTAAAAGATCCAAAGTTTAAAGAAGAATGGCCAGAGTGGTTAGTACAGCTGCCAGAAGATTTCACTGATGGTGGATTCCAGTGGGCTGTTGATGATACTGTTTGGACAGTTCGTGATAATGTAAAGAGCTATGTCGAAGATGAGAACTTTGTTACGATTATCGATGGATTTTTAGTGTCTCCAAATGTGGAGATTGTGAGCGTACAAGGGCATGATTTGAAGTTTGAAAACAGTGATCATAACCCGGTTAACGCAGTGTTGAAGTTAAAATAGTAGGGGAAGACAACGGAATGGTTCAAGAGAGAATGTGTGCAAGAAGAGTGTAACCATATGTTGTCTGAAGTCTTATCCAATGTAAATAATCTCGGCTCTTTCATTCATTCCATTAATGGATGAATGAAAGAAATTGCAACGCATCAGTTTTCTCTTTCCTGACTTTTATAAAACTCATCAATTACTTATTTGTAGATGGATATACTTCGAATTAATGTTCTGAATATTCAGCTCGAAAAATATCAATTTACTTTATCTAACAATTATGTAAAACTATAACCAAGCTGAATTCTTCTTTAAAACTTTCCCCTAATAAAGATTTAAAGACAATTCTGTTTTTATTCGAACTTAAGAAAGAAGCCAATTCCTATACAAATTGGCTTCTTTCTTATGAATTCACGCTACAACGTGAATTCATACTCTTTTTCATCTATAATCTTACCACATCATCAACATTTTTACGATATTTTTTCCGAAAATTCAAACAAAATGGTTCATTTTGATGAAAGGTATTTTTGTAAAAGTCTATCCTCTGTAATTTTTTAAATGCGTAAATTAAAGAAGGAGCCTTATCTGTAGTCAGAACCGTTGGTTCTCCATAAGTTCGAACCAGTCTTTTCATAAAAGCATATGCCGCTTGTGTCTCTCTCTTTTTACGCAGTTGAATATCAAGCGTTTGCCCCTCTTTGTCAATGGCACGATATAAATAACACCATTGTCCTTTTACTTTAATATAGGTTTCATCGACTCTCCATGAGTCATTTATTGATTTAAGGTGATATCGTACTTTCTCTTCTAATTGAGGCCCATATTGATGAACCCAGCGCATAATCGTTGTGTGAGCAATTGATAAGCCTCTTTCCTCCATCATTTCCACCAGGTTACGAAAGCTCAAATTGTACCGTAGGTACCACCTTACTGTTAATAAGATGAGTTCCGGCTGATAATGCTTCCATTTGAACAAATTTTCCTTTTCCATACTGATCACACACCTTTTCTAGAGTAGTAATATCAGTATATCCAAGTTTAAAAGATTTTTTTGCACCAGAACCTCCAAAATTATCTTTTATAGTTGAAGTTTTCCAAATAATAAGTTACATTTTTAAAGTTCAAGCAACTTTATGACAATACAAAAAGGGGAGAAATATTGTTATTATGCCAAAAATGAAATGGAAGAACTATGTATGTTATTTTGTTATTCTTATACTTCTTGGAACAGCAGTAACAGTCAAACCAGCTATCTCTAAAGCTGAGGAATCTGATGTTAATATTACATTATTGGGTACTGCAGATATTCATGGTAGATTTATGCCTTGGGATTATGCGCTTGATGGTGCAAATATGAGTGGAAGTTTAACGCAGCTTTATACGGTTATAAAGAAGGTACGTCAAGAAAATCCAAATACCATATTATTAGATGCCGGGGATACAATTCAAGGAAACTCAGTAGAATTATTCAATGATAAGCCACAATCTCCAATGATGGTAGCGATGAACGCAATGGGATATGATGCTTGGGCATTTGGAAATCATGAATTCAACTTTGGATTAGATACATTGAAAAAAGTTAGTGAGCAATATAAGGGAAAGACGTTAGCAGGAAATATTTATAAGGAGAATGGAGAGCGTTTTCTTCCTGCATATACGATTGTTGAAAAAGGTGGAATTAAAGTTGGGATTATTGGCATGAATACACCAATGATTAGTGATTTTGAAAAAGGGACAGATCATTTGGCTGGTTTAGTAGTGAAAAATCCAGTAGAAGAGACAAAAAAGGTAATTAAAGAATTAGAAGGTAAAGTAGATGTAATGGTAGGGCTTATGCATATGGGACTAGAAAATGAGAATGGAATCCCTGGTACTGGGGTTCAAGATATTGCGAATGCTTGTCCGGAAATAAGCGCTATTTTTGCAGCTCATATGCATAAACTTGTTAAAAAAGAAGTTGTAAATGGTGTTATTATTACAGAACCAGATAAATATGGAACGCATATCTCACGTATTGACCTTACTTTTACAAAGCAAGATGGGAGGCTGGTTTTAAAAGATAAAACAGCTACCGCTTTACCTGTAAAAAATGCTGATGGAACAACGGTATTATCTGATCCTACACTTGAAGCAACACTAACACCTTTTCACGAGTATGCGAGAGGAGATGCAAATGTTGTAGTCGCTCAATTAAAGGGTAGAAGTCTTGTTCCTGAAAATGAAATAAAGGGTATTCCAAGTGTGCAAATTCAAGAGACATCTTTATCAGATTTTTTTCATGAAGTCATGCTCTATTACAGCAAAGCAGATGTAGTAGCCCATCAAATTGATAACGATTATGCCCGTTTGGATGTAGGTCCTATTAAGAAGAAAGATATTGCATATAATTACCAATATGCTTTGGGAGAAATTACAGTATATAAGATAACTGGGAAAGATTTAAAAGACTACATGGAATGGGCGGCAGGGTATTTTAACTCATCTCGTGCCGGAGATGTAACAGTTAGCTTTGATAAAACCCGCCGTGCGTCTAAATACAGTACGAACGATTTCTTTGGAGGCGTAAAATACGAAATTGACTTAACAAAACCATATGGAAGTAGAATTACAAATTTACGATCTATTCGTACAAATAAACCAATCAAAATGAGCGATGTTATGACGCTGGGAATGAATGCATATAGAATGGAGGCTCTTCAGGCAAAAGGGGGAGCTTTAGAGGGACGTAAGTTTGAACAAATTTGGTCATCTAAACAAGAGAATGCATTCGGAGAAACAGGTGGAACCATTCGTAACCTTGCTATTACATATTTAAAAGAGGTAAAGAATGGTGTATACACGCCAAAAGTTATGCATAATTGGAAAATTACCGGTGTAGATACACATTCTTCAGAGCATAAGGCTGTAGTGGATCTTGTAAATAAAGGAATTTTAGAAATTCCAAAAACAGAAGATGGAAAATATACAAATATAGCATCTATAAATACTAAAGATTCAATTACAAAAGAAGAGATTGTAGCACTCTCTCAAAAAGCTAATATGAATCCGAATCAGTTTAATCATGTAAAAACAAAAGGTGAATTTTACAAAAAACTTAATAGGATTATTAAAAAAATATAAGAAAAATCTGGTGCAAAAAAATCTCTTAAACTTGGATATACTTGTAGCTTTAAAATAAAGTTGGATTAAATTATTACTAATAACCTTGATATAAAGACAAATCTAAAGAGCATGTTTTGAAAAAAGATTGATCAAAACATGCTCTTATTTAATGTACTCGATTCATTTCTTTATAAAAAAGTTTGATAATTTTATTGGGTCTGTTGCAAAGTTTTTTTACACATAGAGATATGGGAAGATTGTGGTCAAATTTTATGAAACCGATAATAAATTCTGTAATTCGTTATACGTCAAAAAGACGGAGTCTGATTGAAGACTTCGTCTTTTTGACGTATATGGCATGAAGCGTTTCTATCCCTTTTATCGTACGTGAGGCATGACGAAGACTTTGAAATCCTAAGGAACGAGCGAAACGGCAAGCGGGTACACTCCGCTTGCCGTTTTTTCATAGCTTCGTATGTATTTGAATTCCTTTCGCTTTCTCTTCTTCACCCTTCACGCGTACAATTAAATCATATGATCCGGATTTTGGCGCTTCAAAAGAAAGCAAACCTTCTTTTGGAGAAGTGACTTCTTCTTCATAAATGACCTTATCGTCTTTTGTGACTTGCAATAAAATCGTACCTTCTTCAACGGCTGCCTCATAAGGAATTTCCACATTTCCTTTTTCAGCTTTAATCGTTTGCACATCGTGATACCCTTGCAGGGAGCCAATTTTTAAAGTCGTTTCGCCATTTTTTTGAACCTTTGTGACTTTTGTTACTGTATTGCATGCGCTTAACAATACAACAAGAGTGAGAATGAGAAATGAACGTAGCAATTTCATAGAGATTCCCCTTTCTTTTTTATCATTATAAAATTTTACCATTGCGGTAACTATTTTATCACTTTTTGATAAGCCAACATACTCATCAAAATTAAAAATTGTTATTTACTGATAACCTGTATGACATCCGCATCCTGTCAGCCTAATAAACTCCCGTAAGTTTACTTAATCTACATTTCTTTTTGTAAATTTTAATACAGATTCTCTTGAACGTTCGATTTCATTTTTATTTTCATTATAGAACTTTGACACATACCTTAATATCATCATTTGTTTTTGAAATGACTGATACATTTTTTCAATAATCCGTAATGCTATCGCAATTGCCATAACCGCATTCTTTTTCTGATAATAATACCAATCATTAGCTAACATCATTTGAGCCTTTATCACCTTATCGCTCATTACTTCACTCTTTAAATACTTCCGCTCAATAATTTCCCTTTGCTCAATATGGGGTACCACCCCACATCCATCAACTTAAGAAAACAAATCCACCCCAAAACGAAAAAAGTGAACTTAATTGTCATGAATAAATGTGGCGTAAAAAATGTTGTTATGGGTGTATTTCGAAATCTTAGAGAGAATAAAAAAAGATATTGTCATATTCTTAAATCTGTAATATAATGAATTTATATAATTCTTAATATTCAGAAATTTAAAGAGGAGGAATTATTATGGCAATCGCAATTGCAGTTTTATCATTTTTAGGTGGAGTAATTCCGTTAGTAACAACTCTATTAAAAGCATTCATGTAATCTTTACTTCTTTACAATGAATTATTATCTTACAAATGATCTGTTTATCAAAGCTAAATTGATGCACAGATCATTTGTGTGAGTCTAAATAGTAAAAAGGCTTATTTTCCTCACAAGGACTAAGTCTTTTTTATGCTTTCTTGTGAAAAATATACAAATTTACTTCTTCTCAAAATACACAGCTAGAATCATAGCACTCTCAATATGTTCATGAATTATATGTAATAATAACATGAGTTTCATTTTATTATAGTTAATTAATCCCAAATATAAATATAGGTCATTAAGTAATGAATGCCTCATTCTTCTCTATTTACCTATATCTATATTTTTACTAATTTATTATGATATCGACATTGATTTAAAGTGTTTTACACGAAATAAACAAATGGGATTTTTTGGTTGATACAAGAGTAATAAACGATTTTGTTTTCGTAATTCACAAAATTTTCAAAATTAAAATCTTTAAATGTTAATATTTGTTATATAATAAACCTATCAAGAAACATCCCTATGTTTTTCTAATATGCCTGTTAAGATAGTTTGTGTTACCCTTTTTGTCACCTTACCTTAAAAAGAACTTGTAGTGATTCCTACAAGTTCTTTTTGTTTTTTAACTTATAAAACCTACAATAGATCTTTAAAAATCTAAAAATTTTATTTGAAGTCAAAGTTTATATAAACTTAGTTTGATGAGCATAGGAAGGCACTCTAAAATAAACATTTTTTGTGATTTCAATCATTTTGGGTTCTGGTGCGAAAACTTCAAGATAATTGCAAGTAATCTCTAAATCTTGGGCATACTGATACTATTACTCTAAAAAGGTGCGTGATCAGTATGGAAAAGCGAAATTTATTCAAGTGGAAGCATTATCATCATAATATTATTTTGCAAACAGTAAGATGGTACCTATGGGGCAACTTGTTTTACTGGACAAGTCTGTCCAAAATCAAGTGAAGTTCATCCATCAACTATTTGGAATTGCTGCTTAAGACTAGATTCCACTAGGAAACTTTTCGCCTCTTTATATCTTTCCTAAGTATTTGCACCAGAACCCCCAGAATCGTTTCCGTACCCCATATATACATAATTACTTTTCGATCTACAGCAAGAACCCTATGATTCAACCTATGTTAGGATTTAAATCTTTTTACACAGCTAAATCCACGATTTCTGGTATTGAAGCGATACATATGATAAAAAACAGAAACTTATTTTACGGGACCAGTCTGTTCAAAATCAGAATATCTTTATCAATCAATTATTTGGATTAGCTGGATAAAGGATGATTCCGTTAGGAATTTACCCTCCCTTTCATTTTCCGTTATATATTTGCACCAAAACCCTTTGATATCATATTCCTCTTTAATTAGATAAGAAAGAATAACGTCTTTTTTCATTTCAAGAGAATTTCTTTTTTAGCATAATAACGATGTAATTCTATCCCTCTATCAAATTTAAAGTTTCACTTCGAAGTGTATTATTATCTTTAAATATTCCTTTATATGACGAAGTTATAGTCATTGAACCAGGTTTTTTCACACCTCTCATTGTCATACACATATGCTCAGCTTCAATTACAACAATTACTCCTTTTGGCTCTAAAGTTTCAAAAATAACATTTGCTAATTCATTGGTTATTCTTTCCTGCAACTGTGGTCTTTTACATATGGTTTCTAAAGCTCTAGCTAATTTGCTTAACCCAGTTACTTTTCCATTATTAGGAATATAACCTATGTGGGCCCTTCCAAAAAAAGGTACCAAATGATGTTCACACATAGAATAGAACGGAATATCTTTAACTAATACCAATTCTTCATGATTTTCATTAAATATTTTTAACAAATGTTCAGAAGGGTTTTGACCTAAACCTTGAAAAACTTCCTTATACATTTTTGCTACTCGCTTTGGGGTTTCCAAAATACCTTCCCTATTAATATCTTCTCCAATTGCTTCAAGAATCATTTTTACTGCTACTTCAATTTTGTCAGTATCTATTTCTACACTTTGGATTGTTTTTAAGCTCATATATTATTTCCACCTTATTAATTTATTCATAAAATGCTCTTATTTATACGCCTCGTTTATTTCCCCATACTAAAGCATGAAGTTGAGGTAATACTTTCGCATCATTCATTTCTTTACACTGTACAGCTTTTTCAATCAACCGCTCATATTTCTGTAATAAGTTTTTAATAAGCGCTGCATCATCCACCGTTTTCGTATCATCGTTCCCAACTTGTAAGAAAAATGGTACTTGCGGATATCGCTTGTGCACCTTTACTGCATATTCAAAATCATAATCTTCAAATACGACTACTTTTAAACTAAAATCTTTTCTTTCTAATTTATGAATAACAGAATCTAGCATCGTAAAATCTGTTTTCATCTTCGAACTTGGTGGTTTAGGCGAAATGGTCACTTCATCAATTTGAAGTAACCATTCTTGCCACTTACTCCCTTGCGTCTCAATCGCTGTACGAATTCCATTCTCTTTTAATACAGTAAGAAGAAACTGAATATTTTTCAGCAAAACGGGATTCCCACCTGAAATTGTAACGTGAGAAAAATTTTCTCCACCAATTCCAACAAGTTCATTCCAAATTTCTTCTGGCGCCATTTGTCTAATTTGTTCTTTTGTTGAGCCATCCCATGTAAAGGCTGAATCGCACCAAGAACAGCTATAATCACAACCTGCTGTGCGAATGAACATCGTTTTTTGCCCGATAACCATTCCTTCTCCTTGAATGGTTGGACCAAATATCTCCAAAACAGGAATCTTACTCATCGAGTATCCACTCCCGTCTTACTTCTGCATAACTCGTTGGTGTTTCAAAGAGCCGTATGAATTCGACACGAGCTCCTTTATATTCTTCTGCTCGATTCCCTTTTGTTAATGCTTCCGCCATCTTTTCATAAATCCAGACGACCATATTTTCCGCAGTCGTATTCATCACTGGTAATGTTTCATTTAAATAGCGATGATCCAAATAAATCTCTATTTCGTTTTTCCAAATTTCTTTTATATCTCCAAAGTCAATTGCAAGTCCAATGTCATTTACATATCCACTAATACCAAATACAACTTTGTATGTATGACCATGTAAATTTTTACATTTCCCTTCATAACAGTGTAAATGGTGTGCTGCATCAAATGTAAATTCCTTGCTGACCATTACTCTTTTATTATGGTATTTTAATTGCTCACGCTGAATATCCTTGTCCATTTTTTGCAAATTTTCTACAATGCGAAATCCGAAAAAGTTTTCCATTATTCATTCCCTCCTTCGCGTTCTTGTAGATACGTATCTAAACCTGCTTTACGAAGTTGGCACGCTGGACATTCACCGCAACCATTACCAATGATTCCGTTATAACATGTTAAAGTTTTTTCTCTAACAAACTCGAATGCTCCAAGTTCATCTGCTATTTTCCATGTCTCTGCTTTATCAATCCACATAAGTGGTGTATGAATGACAAACGGATAATCCATTGATAAATTTAATGTAACGTTTAACGATTTCACAAATACATCACGGCAATCTGGATAACCACTAAAATCAGTTTCACATACACCTGTTACGATATGGTGTGCCCCAACTTGTTTTGCTAATACAGCAGCAAATGATAAGAATAGTAAATTTCGCCCATCTACAAATGTCGATGGTAATTCACATTCTTCGTGTGTAATCTCCATATCTGTTCTTGTTAACGCATTTGGAGCTAGCTGATTTAGTAGGCTCATATCTAGCACTGTATGTTTAATGCCAAGCTCGTTCGCAATTTCCGCTGCACAATCAATTTCTAACTTATGACGTTGATTGTAGTTAAATGTTACAGCTTCCACCTCCGCAAACTGTTGCATTGCCCAAAATAAACATGTTGTGCTATCTTGCCCACCACTAAAAACAACTATTGCTTTATCATTAGAGTACATTTTATTCTCCCCTTAACTACTTGCACTGTTATAATATCTTAAGGCAAACTTCCAAAAATAAATTGAAATAATAAAAAATCCAATAGAATAACCCATTAACACGAATACATCGTTTAGTTCTAATCGACCAATTAAAGCATAAGTTGGAATATTACTAACAATAACAATAGGAAAAACAAATAAAAAAACAAATCGACTTATTCCTTTATATAAGGAAGATGGGTATCTAAGTAATGTCATAGTACCAAGAAATAACTCATGCATACCTTCAACTTTGGTTAACCATATAGATAAAGTCATTAAAATAAACCACAGAGAATACGAGAGTAAAATCCCTAAAAACAATAGACCCAAGAAAGAAAATCCATTTACAATACTAACACTCTCTCCCTTTTGTAATAATGCATAACTAATTAACAGTACGGCTGGTAAACAGTTCCCTAAATTCCCTAAATCAAGCTTTCTTAATGAAACTAGAAACTGACTATTGATAGGTTTAAACAATATATGATCTAAACTTCCTTGGTTAACTAAACTCGGTATATACGGTAGATTATTAATAAAAAGAGTAAACATCAAAGATTTTATCAACTCACTTGTTCCAATTAGCAAATAAATATCATTTGTATTCCAACCATTAATATTACCAAAACTATCAAATATACTATTAAAAAATATTAATGTAACAATGAACCAAACAACGCTATCTAATATATTTAAAAAAAAGTTGACTCTATACATCATAATATTACTTAAATTAATTTTAAGAATTGCTTTTAACATTTTTAAATATCTAATCATATTTATGCACCAACAGATTCATATTTATTTAACCCCTTCTTCCAAAGTACTCTAATAAGGACATAGAAAACTAAAGACCATATCACTTGTAAAATTAATCCATTTACAATTTCAGTGCCACTTAAATTTCCTAAATATACATTTACCGGAAAGTGAATCAAGTATGAAAAAGGTAAAAACTGAGTTATTGTATTTAACGGGGCTGGTAAAAATTCAAGCGGAATAAGCGATCCAGATAATAATTCTAATACTATATCTACAGTAAAGAAAAAGGATGATATCTCTACAAAGTAAAATGAGAAGAGTGATATCAAATAATAAATCATATAATATAGTATTAATGCTCCTACTATTGAAAGAATGAACAGGAAAGTATATTTTAAAGTAGGCAAAAGGAAATAATCCCTGTTCAGGAATATTATCGGTATTATCGGTATCACTGACATCAGTACCTGAATAATTTTGTTACCTAAATTATGACTAAACCAATATCCAAAATATGAAAATGGTTTTGTAAGATATTTTGATAATTCACCGGATTGTATTTCCTCATTTATCGACCAGTGCATTTCAGGAATTAGTAAAAGTTCAATTAACTTAGCAATTATTACATAAGTAATCATCATTTCAAGAGTATAGCCTTGAATATTGTTTTGTGTTTCAAAGAGAGAATGCCACAATAGTATTAAAGCCACAAGCGGTATTAAACCAAAAATCATATATAATACAACATTCATGCGATACTGAAAAACCGCTTGAAATGAAAGCATCATTGGTTTTAAATACTTCTTCATACTGTTATTTTCACTCCAGTCGATTCCATTGAATAAATATCTTCAATGAGGTCTTGTGATGACATTTCAGTCAAATTGTAGTCAATAACATTGAATTCTTTTAATATGCTAGATATGGTCTCGTTCACTAGCTTATCTTGAATTTTTATTGTTACACTAAATTTATCCGATTCTTTAACTTCTCCATATTTCTTAAGATCTTGAGAATTTATTTCATTCTCAAAGCTAAGATATATATATTTATAACTCTTAATTTCTTCTTTTATTTTTTTGAAATTGTTATTAAAAACAACTTCTCCATTCTTCAATATTATTAATTCTTCACATAACTCATATATATCTGGGAAATAATGGCTAGTTATTATAACTGTTGTATTTCTTTCTTTGCAATAATTCTTGAGAAAATTTCTAATATTCTTTTGAGCAAGAAAATCCAATCCAATAGTCGGTTCATCTAAAAATAATATCTTAGGTGAGTGTAAGATTGAAGCAATTAACTCACATTTCATTCTCTCTCCTAACGATAGATTCCTTACTGGCGATTTAAGAATTTCTGATACCCCAAGATTTTCAGCTAATTCATCTACATTCTTTCTAAACTCTGTATCAGACAGTTCATATATTTCTTTATGTAATAAAAATGTTTCGTAAGGGGAAAGATCCCACCATAACTGATTTTTTTGGCCTAAAACAACGCCAATTGACTTTAAAAAATCTTTCTTCTTATTATGGGGGTTAAATCCATTTACCAAAATTCTCCCGGAAGTTGGTTTAATTAACCCAACCATTGCTTTCATTAAGGTAGACTTACCAGCACCATTCGCGCCAATAAGCCCTATTATTTTACCTTCTTTTATTTTGAATGACACATCACTTAAAGCAGTAACCTTGACCTTTTCTCTTTTAAATAAACTCTTGAAAGAGTTTATTAATCCTTCTTCAATTTTTACTCTTTCAAAAGTTTTTGATACATTTTCAATTTCAATGATATCCATCTTCTCTCTCCTTCTTACTACTTACTTACCACTCTAAAAACTTCTGCAAATTGCACTCCTGCCTGCATACCTCTATAAGAATTTAACCCCAAAACTCCATCAACCAAATTTAATGTTTTAAGTTGTGATTCGTATTTTTTAATTGATGCTTTTTTCAGTTCAATAAACCTGGTAATATCTTTTACAACCTGATAGTTTTTCATGGGAGTCCATACTTCATACTGTAAACACATCCTTATATAAGGAGCACAATCCTCTTTTAAGAACCCTGATTGACACAGGAATATTGCTTCTGATACAACTTCATTTACTATTCGATGATCCCTATCACTTTCCATATCATGGGGGAAATAAATAAAATTAGGCTTATATAGAGAGATTTCGTGAATAATTTCTTCCACAAAATCTAAAGAATACACAAGTGATCTGTCTGGTTTCTTTAAAAATTTGACATTTTCTTTTTCTATCCCTAATGTATTACAAGCTTTTATACACTCGTTCTCTCTATTTGAAACAATTTCATTTAAATCCCCTACACCTCCAGATAAATCTCCTTTTGTAATTATTATTACTTTTATATGTTCACCCTTACTAATAGCTTGAGCAATTGTTCCACCACAGCCAATGACTTCATCGTCATGGTGTGGCGCTATAACTAAATGTTTTTTTACTATATCCTTCATTCAGCATCACCTTTATTGAACAGGTAAATCATTTACCTATTATTTTAATTAAAAATTATTTACTCTGGAGTCCCTATACTAACTGGATACATTTTATTTCCACTAGAAAAATATACTTTTTTAAGAGCGTCTATTCGCACTGTATATCATTAAAATTCTCCCCTTACTTCCTACATTCATACACCATAAATTCACTATTCCTCCCAAAAGGATTTTTATTGTAATCACCATAAAAATTTTTTATATTGAATCCTTCTATTTCTAAGAGATACTGCATTTCGGATGGTAAAGTATATTTTGCAAGAAATCTAAATTCTTTTTTACTTAAGAAATTATCTGCTATGTCATAAACCTCAAAATAACAAGTGGTTTCAATTATTTGCTTATAATGATCTGCTTTTACGACATCCCATGATTTAACTTTATAATTTTTAAAATTCTCCCCTTTAATAGGACTATTTCCTCCATCACTCACTCTCTTAGAATAAGGAAGAATAGTTGGAGGTGTAATAATATCGAAAACAAAAATCCCGCCTTCTTTTAATAGTAATTTAATATTTCTAAGAGCTAATTTTTGTTGTGACGATGTAAGTAAATATTCAAATACACCACCAGACATAAATATAAAATCAAATTTTCTTTCAGACTTAAAATCTGTAGCAGAAGAAACCTTAAATTCTATTTTATCCTTAATATTTGGCATCTCATCTAGCTTCTTACTAGCTTTTTCAATCATTCCTGCTGATATATCAACACTAGTTACATTAGCGCCTTTTTCAGCAAGAATAAAAGATAATCTACCAGTACCGCACCCCAAATCTAAAACTTCATCATTTGGTTTTACCAAACCACTGTAAAAATCAAAAATACCATCAGGTTCTGGGATGATAATGTCGTATAATTCGGAAATTTCATCGTATTGTTGCTGCATTGTTTTCCTCCTTAATGTATTTCTTTTTCATATCCCCTATAAAAGGCAATCTGCCAAAATATGAGATAGAAAGCAGTTAAATAACCGTATTTTTTCTTGATATACTTATATGAGTTAATAATCGACCTTAATTTATTTTTAGGTTCATAATAACCATTTTTTTGTTGTAAAACCCCACGTGCATGACCTATCCCATAATTAAATGAACTTTTCAAATCTTGCTTAATGCTTAACTCTGGATGAATAATTCTTGCATTATCATCATATAAAATCTTAAGACTTGCAGATTTAACTCTAATATCAAAATCATAATCCTCTGTCCAAGATAAATTCTCATCAAAATAATATCCATTTACCTTCGCTAAGATTCCTTTATTAAATGCCAATGGAGGTGAATATGCATTTTTTTTGCAAGTATGTATATGTCTTGCACGTGCAATGATTTTTCCAATTTTGCTGTTAAATGAAAACATCACTCTTCCTTTAGCTAAAGATCCTGCATCTAATAATTTATATAACTTATTGATGGTACCTGGCATAAAAACACAATCTGAATCCATAATTAACACATTATCTTTACTAGAAATTTCAATTCCATAATTATATGCTTTTGCTAAATTAGGTGTAGGTAATTCGCCAATTACTGCATCGCTAGAATAGGCGATTTTTTTTACTTCTTCGGTTGCACCATTTAAAACAACGACAACCTCTACATTTTCATCAATACTCTTTAAACACTTTTCTAATCTAATATCGTTATAAGCTGGTATTACAATTGATAGATTCAACATATCTACTCACCTTATTTAAACAATTATCCATACTACTCAGAACTTCATCTAAACAATAAAATTCCCCTGAATCCTTTAACTCGACTAATTTATCTTTATTATTTCTATATGTTTCTATATCTGGGGTTAAAAGAAAAGTAATTCCTAATTCCTTACAAATATCTTTAATTGCAGGAGCCATTGAATATTTTTTTACCGGTACACCATATTGTACTACTACATCGTATGAATTTGATTCTAGGTATCTCCTAATTCTTTGTATTAATACATCCCTATATTCTTTCATCAATTCTTCGTAAATTACTGGATCCTCAATATCTTCCATCCAATCGTATGCACAAAAAGTAGGGTTCATTTGGTATTCATATGGTATAACTCCCGCATTTGATAGAATAATTGGATGAACCATAGGGTATTTATTTGTAACTTGTCTAATTTTTTTACCAATATATGAAAAGTCATATGGTTTAGCCCAAGTACAAACTTGTAAAAAAGCAATTCTTTTCCCCTGAGGCTTTTCGTAATAATCCCCACAAAAATATTCCTGCCATGTATTGAACTCTTCATGCTGAATATACTTTGAGCAAGCTCCTCGTTTAAAAATTGTTTCCTCTTTTATTAAATCTAATAGTATATATTCTGGGTAGTTAGGATAACTTTTTTTATTAAGTAACAAACCCTCTATCATTCCATCTTTTAGATTAGAATAATTTCTATTTCTCAAAATCTCTCCTCCTTTATTTAATAATCAAAAATGAACCTAATAAAAGGGCATCCACCTCTGATCCATAAAATGACCTAATAGCATCACTTGGGTTACAAATAATTGGTTCTTTTCCTACATTAAACGATGTATTCATAACTGCAGGAATTCCTGTTTTCTGGTAAAAGTTGCGGATTGTTTCATAATAATCAGAATTCATATCCCTCGTAACTACTTGAGCCCTTGTTGATCCATCAACATGAACAATTGCTGGAACTAAATGATGTACCTCTTTTTTAACAGTAGAATTTAACAGCATATAAGGGTTATTTATTTTTTCTTCTAATACTACAGAAGCGTTTTCATCTATGATGCTAGGAGCCAATGGTCTCCATTGCTCTCTTTTCTTAATAGTATTTACTTTATTTAACATATCCCTCCTCTGAGGGCTAGCTATTATGCTTCTATTTCCTAAAGCTCTAGGGCCGAATTCCATCTTTCCATAAAATCTTCCTATTACCTTATTTTGAATTAATAACTCGGAGCATTTATCATATTTGTTAGAGCCTAATTCTATATATGATAGATTATATTTTTTTAATATATTTAAGATACTAGAATCAGGAAATTCCGGACCAGAATATACATGATCTTCAGTGAACTTAGGCGTTATACCATTTTCGGCAAGAAACCATGAAGCTGCTCCAATACTTACCCCACTATCTGAAGCACCTGGTTGAATGTACAAACTATCCACTTCTGGTAAATCAGCTATCATTCTATTCGCTATACAATTTAATGCTACTCCTCCCGAAAGACACAAATTATCTATTCCAGTTAGATTAATAGCTTTTTTTACAAGCTTAACAATTGCTCTTTCCAAGGCTGCCTGACCTGAGGCTGCAATATTTTTATATCCCATTACCGATGAATCCATTAATAATATTGAATCTATTGGATTATATTCATACTTAATATAATTAGGAGCAATCTTTGTTATACTATTAATAACTTTTATCCAATCTTTTAATACCAAAAAATATTTACCATTCATACTAACTGTATTTTTATTTGGTTTCAAAGGGTTTTCCAGTATATCAGGAAATTCAAATATTTCTTCCCCATATGAAGATAGGCCCATTAACTTCCCTTCATTATGCCTCCCTAAACCTGAAAATACAGTTAATGCTTCATAAAAAATACCTAAAGAATGTTCCAGCGGGTATTTTTCTAGTACTTCTATTTTATTACCTTTTCCTTTTGCTATCGTTATTGACTCTTCTTCTCCACTCCCATCAATAACTATTAGGGTAGCTTCATTGAATCCCGAACTAAAAAACGCACCAGAAGCATGTGCCAAATGATGAGAACACATATGAATTTGGGGATCTTTATCTCTCTTAAAAATTCCCTTCGGAAAAACCTTTTCAAGACAATCTTCTTTGTTAAGCTTCTTTGAATACTTCTCAAAATATAATTGCTCTACATCCCAACCCATAACAATATGATCTACTTCATTTGGAGTAATTTCAGCTTCCTTTAAACAATAAGCTATTGAATTATATGGAATTTTATCTAATGCCTTTTTTTGACGAATAAATCTTTCTTCTTCAGCTGCAGCTATTAATTTACCATTATAAAATAAACACGCACTTGCATCATGAATATCAAAGTCCCACCCATTGACTCCTAAAACATACATTATTTTACCTCGCAGTTATTTTATATTTTTCTTCTAATCTCATAATATTCTTGCGGAAAGAGGGTTGGTTTATCTATTAATCGTACAAAAACTAACATGTCTGTTTGAATATACAAATTATGATATGTACCTTTAGAAAAACCAATGCTATCTAAGTCCTTTTTTATTAATTCTTCATCAATGTAAGGCTCTTCAGCCACTTTATAAGAACTTAAATCGTGAATAATTTCTTTTAAATAAAAACCTAAAGATGTCAAGAAATTCTGCAAATAAACCACCCTATTACCTAATCTTTTAACACTTATATTTAAAAAAATTAAATCACCCTTTTGACCTTTTAATAATTCATTAGCTCTATTTAACCACAAATCTAACCCTCTACCATCATCTATAGGGTCACAATGTATTGCATCATACTTATTCCTTAAATCTTCCATAACTTCATTTCTAACATCAAAATTATAAAACCCAATATCATTGTTTGTATGTTTCAAATATTCAATCATTTCTTCGTCAATATCTCCTACATCTATTTCTCTGTTTTTATATTGTTTAAGGGCTAAACTTGTATAATCATCATCTCCACAAAAAAAGATATTTTTATTAGACGATAACTCTTGATTTATTATTTCAGCTCTCCTCAACGAACTATCCCAAGTAGCTTTAAATTGAGCATATTTTTTTTTGTTTATTTTATTCTCATATCCTGTATTACGAAGAGGGGTTGGTTCATATAAAATACTACTTGTTAACTCTTGTGAAAACCTTATTTTATTTTCTATAATTTCAACTAAATTTCTTTCTTTTAATACTTTTAATAATCTTAAAGCCAAACTTAAAGTCCCAGTTATTTTGACTAGATCATCTAAAGTATCTACAGTATTAATGGACTTCCAAATTATAAATTCGAATTGTTTTTCACTAATTTCATACCATTTTTTCCAAAAATTCAAAAGTACCCCTCTGTTTTTTAATTTTGGTACTTTATCTAACTCTTCTTCATAGTCTAATTCAATAAATCTTTCATATAATAAAATAATCTTATTTTCTTTCATTCTGTATACCCTACCTTAAAAAAAGTTACATATACAGTTAAACTGCATATGTAACCTCCTTATTTTAAAACTTAACCTAATGTCTTGCCTGCACGAATTAGTAAATCCTCTTCATCTAATTCAAGATCTTCAAGCTCTAACATTTCTTCATGAATATATTCCTTTTCCATTTCACATTCCCCCCTTATATAGATAATTGTGTAATTCAAATATTTGCAACAGAGCTGCACCACCAATACTACCATAAAAATAGAATTTTCTGATTAATAAAAAATTTATATTTGTGGATAAAATTCATTCAGAAAATTAAGTAAAATTTTTCCTGATAAAACAATACCAGGAATAATTATGGGTATTTTTATTATCATAATTTATATATTAAGATTTTTAAAAAAACCTAGTATAGAGCCCTTTTTTAGAAATTTTTGTCGTTTTTTTTATTTATAAATTTTTTGAAAAATATTTATTTTTGGGATTATTGGGGGATTTTGTGCTAACAAATACCAGTGAATTATCATAAAAATAGAATGAAATGGAGGCGTTATTATGGGTTCTGGTGCAAATATATGAAGAAGAACGCGGATAATAGTATATTCCTAGTGAAATCGTATTTTATGCTATAAGTCCAAACACTTGGTGGATGAACTCTTTTTGATTTTGGATAGACTGATTCCGTAAATCAATCTGTCCCTTTTTTATCATATGCATGGCTTCAACACCACTCAATATAGAAGTTGCAGTTTTAAATGACTCTATTATTTTTCAAACAACTTTATTATTCGTGAACACGTATTTTTTTTCACTTTAAGAAGATTTCTTTTTGTTAGCTTGATAGCGATGTGGCGGTACCCCATGCCAATCAAACTAAAGCGAAATTGTATCCATAATACGAAAAACACCTCCATTAAAATCATAACTGATACTTACGATTTAGAGAGGTGTTTTTTATTGTCTCTTTCTCAGGGGGCACTCCAATAGGAAAGGATGACGTATTTTTTCATTTTAGGGAGCTTTTTGTTTTATTAGCTTAATAGCGTCGGATTGCCGCTGGAATTCCAAAAACCCAAAAATCATTTTTTAGAGTAAGTTGGGGGTTTTTGAACCAGAAAGATATATGTTTACTATAAAAACTATGACAAAATTTATCCGTTTTTCCTTTTTGCCTACTCGCTAAATTCAGCAAGTAAAATATTTTTAAAAGGGTCAGGACTGTTAGCTTTACCCATGCTGTTCAAATTGACGGCCAACGTATGCTTGCCCCCAATTGTACCTCCAGCAAGAGTAGAAAACCCTGGAACGCCACCCGTGTGTCCCCATATCGAGACACCGTTTGGAAGCTTAATTTCATAGATTCCAAGGCCATATCCATCGATTCCTTCTCTTCCTGTAGGAACTGTAGTAAGCATTTGTTTTAGTTGCTGTTCCTTCAGTAATTTACCACGGAGTAAGTAAGAGAAGAATTTGTTTAAGTCGTCAGCAGTAGAAATCATATCTCCATCCGAGCTACCTGGGTTAGAATAAGTAACGTCTTTTAGCTCACTTGCTCCGTCTGGTTGTAAATATCCACGGGCATGCTTGGTGCCTGGAATAACGCTTGAATTGCCCGGTAGGAATGTATTCAACAATTCAAGCGGTTCAATAATCCGATTTTCAACCTCTTCCGCATAGCTGTTTCCAGTTACTTTTTCAATAAGGATACCCAGTAATACGTATCCTGT
>NZ_CM000745.1:5740021-5741000 GCF_000161455.1 Bacillus pseudomycoides DSM 12442 | reverse complement strand
ATCTTTATCGTAAACTTCTACAGATACATCATCAATTTCTGCATTATCGACATTTGCTGTAGATGCAGATACAGAAGAAGGCAAAGCTTCTCCATGTGCAACAGTTGAAGGTAAGATTATTCCTGCTGCTAATGCAAATACCCCTGCTTTAGCTAAATATTTTCTTTTCATAACATCATCCCCCTATTGTCTTTAATTTGTAGAACAATGTCATCATATCTTACAAATATTGTATGTGTAAATATGTTTTCAGAATATTTTTTCATCTTTTAATTATGGGGGCATTTTTATGAATTGCAAGAGAATAATAGGGATAAGGGTTACAAGAGAAATTTTAAAAATTATGGGGGCAAAAATATTTTTGTTGAAATACAATAAAAAAAGAATCCTTATTGTAAGGATTCTGCAACAGGGAATAACAAAAATATAAATAATAAAAAGAATTACTTATATTATAGTCTATATAGCAATAACATAATATTGAGAAATATTTACATAAATCCAGTATGTATTACGTGGCAATTGTAGAAATGGCTTGTTTATAGACCAGTTGTTGTTTACCACCAACCATCATTAGGACGGTAAATCTATCTGTTGCAAGGATTTGCCCACGTATTGGAACCCCACTCTTTAAAAATAAAGTGATTTCCTCTTTTTTACCTTTCAATTGTTCATACATGCCTTCTTGTAAATTAAACATGGAATGTGCCCCCTCGTTTGTTTGTAGTTACTTTTCTTCTAATACCATCTGCTTTTCATTGTTAGGTATTTGTGATTCCCATTCGCTTTTGATTTTTCGAAACCATTTACCGATTTTACTTAAATAATATCTCTTTACTTCCCCATATGGAATCCAAATTTCACGTTCTTCTATTCGATCCATTACTTCACTAAGAATCTCATCATGCTCGTATTTTTTAGGTCTTCTATGATTCAATTGTACAAATTTTGTATATTCCCTACGAAGCCAATTAGAAAT
>NZ_CM000745.1:5725816-5739921 GCF_000161455.1 Bacillus pseudomycoides DSM 12442 | reverse complement strand
AAGTCTGCACAAAATGAAGTTGGGTTCATACATAAGTTATTTGGATTTGCATCATAATCTGTCATTGAATAGGCCATGTAGATTCTATATCTCTATCAAATGGTTTTTGCACCAGAACCAATATTGCTACACATTTATCAACCTGTTTATGCTTCTGTCAAACCTTGAAACGGAACCGTTTTTTCTATATGAAACGAGTTTCTTCCTATTTATAATGGTACTTTTCATAATGCTTGAAAATGATAACTTATATAAGGTTTCTGATAGGGACAGGAGTCATGGCCACTACCTCTTTTTTACTCTTTATAGGAGCAGTGAATGAAGTCCTTTCTGATCCTTTGCTATGTGTATGATTTATCAAGTGATTTTTACACATTGTTTAGTATTTGTATATAGTCACTTTTAATATAAGGGATATAAGGGGAGTCTGTAAATGATTTGTAGAAAATTGTAGAAAAACTTTTAAAATTAAAAATGTAAATGTTTCCAAATGTAAATTCTATCTTGTTTTTTTTATTTTCATTCTTTAATTTATTTAGTAGGAGTGAACAGATGCTCCAATTTTTTAATGGAACAGGCTAAAGGAAATAGAAGATAAAATGGAGTGTAATGTGTGAACATCCGTACACTTTTTCGCTAATTTCCCCCTAAATCTTAAGGAAAGTGAATAAGCGGTTGTTTCATATTACGTGGTTACCACACCAATACAAGTGATACAAAACTCCTTTTCGTTTTTCAAAAGAAATATTTGTGAGTTCTATGTAAATGCCCTTTATATATATCACTAGATTGATAGAGCCTCATCCAAATTATCTTCCTTTCCCCTGTTTTGTTTTGCACCCTGAAATTTTTTATCGCTACTATTCGTAACAATAAAAAATTTCAGGGTGGAATGACAAGTCACAATTTTATGGATGCAGGAGGCTACATACATATGGGTATGATGCGAAAAATTTTGATGCAAGCGATGATGCTTGTAATCATGGTTATGATGAGCGTGGTGTTTAGTAAAGAAGTAGGTGCGGAAACAAAACATATTGATTGGATTGAAAGTGTTCATGTGACGCCAAACGAGGTGCTCTTTGGTAAAGAAATCAACGTTCAAATTCGTGTTGAGGTAAATGAAGAAATCGTAAAACCAAAAAAAGGTGAAGTACTTCAGGTAGAATATAGTCTTCCTTATTTAAATGAAGAGGAAGAAGAACAATACCAAATTATATACTTAAACTATAATGAACAAACCAAAAGATATGAGGCTATTTATAAAAGTGAATTCAATTATGAACAAATCGGTACGTGGGCAATTCATAAGATTTCTCCTTGGTATAAATCATTAGTGGCATATAATTCTAATGTATATGAAGAAATCGAGCTTGCAGATTATGAGAGTTTGGAAGATTTAAGTGATGGTGACATTACATTACAAGCTCCTCCAGTTGGTTGGAATTATATAGAGTTGAATGGGACAAGCCATTGGTATTATGTTGATGCTGAAACATTAGAACTTGCTACTGGTTGGCTGTACGAAGGCGGCAAATGGTATTACTTAGATGAATATACAGGGCAAATGCAAACTGGCTGGATGCTAGTCGATGAAAAGTGGTACTACCTTCAAGATAACGGTGAGATGTTGACCGGTTGGAAACTGATAAATGAGAAATGGTATTACTTAAAAGACAATGGAGAGATGGCATTAGGATGGACAAGGGTAGATGGAAAACGTTATTACTTTAAAGACAACGGTGAAATGGCAATAGGTTGGATAGATGATGGAATAGGTTGGAATTACCTAGAAAATAACGGAGAAGCAAAAACAGGCTGGTTATATGAAAATGGAAAGTGGTATTATCTAGATCAAAATGGATTGATGGCTACTGGCTGGCTAAAAGAAGGAAACAGTTGGTATTATCTAAATCAAAATGGATCGATGGGTACTGGCTGGCTAAAGAAAGGGAAAAGTTGGTATTATCTAAATCAAAATGGATCGATGGCTACTGGCTGGCTAAAAGAAGGAAACAGTTGGTATTATCTAAATCAAAATGGGTCTATGGCTACTGGCAAATTGTTTATTGATAAAAAATGGTATGAATTTGCAGATAATGGAGTCATGATTGCTAGTTAATAAGCCTTACCATGTTGAAAATAAATTTTAAGTTCAGAGATAAATTAGATATATTTTAACCGGTTTCTTGCATGTTGTGGAACCGGTTATTTGTTTTATTGGTTCTGTTGCAAAGTTTCTTAACAGGGGTACCGCCACATGCCCATCAACTTAAGAATTCAGAATTACCCCAAAACGAAAAAATGAGCTTTTTTGCTACAAGTTAGCACAAAATTTCGTTCTGGGGGTATTTACTTTTCTTAGCTTGATTGCGATGGGGTAGCACCAACAAAACGCGAATTTCGTACGCTAAGCGATTTTTCGCATAGAAAAAGCCGATTCTCTGTACATTAAGGGATAATTGTGGATTTAAAATAAAGTCGCGACGTTTATAAAAACGTTGCGATGCTCTACCCCTTTAGATGGTTATCTAAAGGGGTGTTTTTATAGTGAAAAGGAAAAGAACATCTGAATTGAAAGATAGATTAAGGAACTGTGGAGTGGTAATAAGTTATTCCGTTAAACGTCCATATTATGGAATATGTGATTGTATAAATAATTAAATTTTGAGATAATTGTTATTAAGGAAAAGGGAGTTAAATGGAATAAGGTTGCTCAATAAAAGAAGTAATGAAAATATGACTTACAAGGGGAAGAGTTATGAAGCATAAAACATCAGAAAGATTATTTAGAATAGATTGCGGAGATATCTATCTCCAAGAGTTTTCCATTAAAGATGCAGATAGTATATACAGAATTTCAAATCAACCCGAAATATTTAAGTTCTTGCCAGACTGGAAATCAACAAAAGAACAAAGGGTAGATTGGGTTACCAATTATGAAATACCAGCAAATAAAGCATTTCTTGATGCCGCTGTAAATACATCAAACATAGATGGTCATTTTTTAAAACTAGGGGTATTTGTTAAGGAAACGGATGAATTTATTGGTTGGTGCTGTACAGGTATTAAAGATGAGCTACCTTCACCGAATAGAGAAATTATGTATGCCATTTCAAGTGAATATCAAAAGAAAGGATACGCTACTACAGCGTCTACAGGATTGATTAACTATTTGTTTACAAATACAAATTTAGATGTCATTAACGCAGTAGCTTTAATTAACAACGTTTCATCAAATAAAGTTATTGAAAAATGTGGATTTACTTATCTGAGTCAACAGACAATAGAAAGCGAATTATACAATCACTATATATTGAATAAATCAGAGTGGATGAAAAATCATTAATAGAAAATGTTGTTGTTCCAGAAAAGAGCGCTATTATTGAACAACATAGGGGTCACCATACATGCCCATCAACTTAAGAGCGAAAACAAAATAAACTTTCGTTCATATAAGCTAAAAAACTCTTAAAATATTTTGTGTCCTTAAAAATGAGGGTTCTGGTGCAAAAACTCTAAAACTTTTGCAAGTAATCTCTTAAACTTGGACATACTGATAGCATTACTCTAGAAAAAGGTGTGTGATTGATATGGAAAAGGAAAATTTGTTCAGAACAAGTCTGTCCAAATTCAAAAACAATTTATTCATAAATTATTTGGTTTATCTTCATAAGCTAGAAATATAGAGGAAATTGTTACTCTATGTTTCTAACTAACATTTTCGCACCAGAACCAAATTAACTAAAAAAGAACTTGTAAAAAAATTAATTCATGCAGAACAGTATATTGTTGAAAATAACAAAAATTGGGTAACTAATCATTTCGAAAAATTTAAGTAGGTTACATTCTTTTCTCAGTATCATTTCTAAGATTCTTCAACTAATGGGACAGGTTAGTCGAAGAAGGATTGTAGAATTTTTCCGAGATATTGAATTGAACCACTGAATTTAGGAGCGCATTTATGGAGGTTTGGGATGTTTACGATAAAAATAGAAATAAAACAAATAAAACTCATGTACGTGGTACTCCGTTAGCAGTTGGTAATTATCATATAGTTGTCCATGTCTGGATAAGAAATAAAAAAGGTGAAATTCTTCTAACGAAAAGACATCCTGATAAACCTCATCCTAATCTATGGGAATGTCCAGGTGGCTCTATATTAGTAGGTGAAAATAGCCTTGATGGTGCTGTACGAGAGGTGAAAGAAGAAATCGGGATTAACTTGTCTCGGTCTAATGGAAAACTGATAGAGAGCGAACGCAGGGATGTTTACAATGATTTTTATGATGTATGGCTTTTTAACCAAAGCTTTGAAATTACAGAAACCATACTTCAAAAAGATGAAGTAAGCGATATTAAATGGGTAACAAAATCAGAGCTTGAAAGTATGTATAATTCTAATTGCATAGTACCAACTCTTAGTTATTTTAAATTAATCTTTTAGCAAGTCTTTCTTTAACAAATGTAGCCTTGGAATAAAGTTTGATTAAATTAACTTAATAAACCTTGATAAAAGAACAAATAGAAAAAGCGTGTTTTGAAAAAATTGATTAAAACACGCTTTTTTTATATTCAATTGAATCATCCTTTTATAAAAAAGTTTGATAATTTTTGTGATTCTTGCTCAATTAAAGCGCCCTATAATGGAATACCGAAAATAGAAATCCGAATGCAAATTAGCTTATTTTCCTTCAACTAACGCCATCCACCCATAGAACAAAAGGGCAACAGTAAAGTTAACTCTTTTCCCATAAGGAATAATGACTTTGTTCAGTAATCAGTATCATTTCGCTAATGTAATGAACTTACTTTATTAATTTTCAACGGAAACCCTCTTCATTAATCGCTTTAATTTATTCTCTGTATCTGTTTCCTCTACTGGCGTATAGATACTGCACCGTAAATCCATATCACCTTGAACTTGAAGAGAAGTTAAATTAAACAACATTTTGCCTGCTTTAGCATGTCTGAATTCAATTATCATGTCTGGAGCCTTACTCACTTGACTTTCTTGCCATAAATCCTGGAATTCTGAATGTGAATGACTCATTTCTTTAATAAACTGGCTGTACCATTCATCGTCTAAATAGCGTCCATAATAGGTACGGAAAATAGCAAGAAAACCTTTCACAAAATGTTCCCAATTGACGGCCAATGCTTTTAATTCTTTTCGAGTGAACACTAAACGAATCAAATTTCTTTGATCATTCGGTATTTGTTCAAAATCTAAAAAAACATAAGCAGCTGCAGGATTCCAGCCCACAATATGGCAATGTCGATCCGTAATGATAGTCGGACAATATGTTAATTCAGCTAGTATTCGTATTAAAGAAGGGCTAAGCTTTGAGTGATCCTTTTTTGGACTTGTAATTTCTGAATTTGTTTCTAATGCCAGGTCATATAAGTAGTCTGTTTCATCATTATTTAATTGCAAAGCATTAGAAATACAATCAAGTACGATTGTAGAAACCTTTATATCTCTTCCTTGCTCTAGCCATGTATACCAAGTGGTGCTTACACCTGCTAACTGTGCAACCTCCTCTCTTCGTAACCCAGGTGTTCTTCTCCGGGTTCCGGCAGGCAAACCAATAGACTCTGGACTAATTTGGGCGCGCTTAGCTTTTAAGAATGCCGACAGAGCTTCAAGCCTAGTTTTATTATTCATTTTTAAAATTCCTTATCATATCAATTTAACCTAGTAGTAGTTATACTAGGATAAATCCCCCCTTGTAATAGGATAAAATGACTGTAAAATACAAGTATATTATTGATTGGAGGGAATGCAAAGTGGAAAGAGTTGTGATTACTGGTATGGGAGTAGTTTCTCCTATAGGAAACGACATCGAAACATTTTGGAACAATCTAATTAAAGGGGAATCTGGTATAGTCAATATCGATACTTTCGATGTTACCAATCATAAAACAAAAATTGCGGGTATCGTCCTAGGTTTTGATGCAGATGAAGTTTTAGGAAAGAAAGAAGCAAGACGTTTAGATCGTTTTTCTCAATTTGCTTTGGCTGCAGCTGAACAAGCTTGGTCAGATTCTAAGTTAGACCTCAATCGTATAGATGTAGAAAGGTTAGGCGTATACGTAGGTTCAGGTATCGGAGGGATTGAAACCTTGATTGAAAATGTTGATGCGCTTAGGCAGAAGGGGCCAAGAAGAGTCAGCCCAACTCTAGTACCTGCCATAATGTCTAATGCTGCTGCGGCACAAATTAGTATCAAGTGGAATGCGATGGGACCTTCTATGTCACCTGTTTCTGCTTGTGCAATTGGAAATACGGCTATCGGAGAAGCCTTTAGACTAATTCGTTCTGGAGAAGCTGACGTTATATTTGCGGGTGGAACAGAGTCAGCTATTACAGACTTATCAATAGCAAGCTTTGGTAACGCTACAGCATTATCAACAAGAAACGATAATCCCACTAAAGCTAGTCGCCCATTTGATGAAAATCGAGATGGATTTGTCATGTCAGAAGGAGCTGGAATTCTAATCTTAGAATCTTTATCTCATGCTTTACGTAGAGAGGCAAAGATTTATGCAGAAGTCATTGGATATGGTGCAAGTTCAGATGCACACCATATCGTAGCTACACATCCGGAAGGTAAAGGCGCCTATCTTGCAATGAGATCAGCTTTAAAAAATGCTAATATATCGCCTGAAGAAATTGATGTTATTAGTGCCCATGCAACAAGTACAAAAGTGGGGGATATCTCTGAAACGATGGCTATTAAGCAGCTGTTTGGAAAACAAGCTTATCAGATTCCAGTAACAGCTAATAAATCTATGCTTGGACATATGTTAGGGGCAGCTGGTGGAGTTGAAGCAATTGCTTTAGCAATGAGCTTAAAGGAAGGGATAGTTCCTCCAACAATTAACTTAGAAAATCCTGATCCATTATGTGATCTGGATTATGTACCATCTGTTGCTCGCCAAGTGAAAATAAATATGGGACTATCTAACTCATTTGGTTTCGGAGGTCATAATGCAGCTATTGTTTTAAAGAAATACGAGTGAATAAACTTTCTCTCGTCAATCTGACCGTTTCCTCTAGAAACGGTTAGATTTATTCAATTAAATGGCCCGATTGCGGAACAAAAAAGTCCTGCATATCATACAGGATTTTTAATCAAACTTTACTGAGAAAATAGAAAACAAGGAATTATATGTATTAAAAAATAAAACTGAGTTAGTTGGAGTTTTTGTACTTGATGAATGGCAACCTATAGAATGGTCAAATATCCAATGGTCTTATAATGAAGGAGCTTATTTTGTTATACATTCATTTTGTATACATCCAGATCAACAAAGCAATGGCTATGGAAAAGCAGTTCTAGATTTTTGTGAAGGGTTAGCAATTCAGCGGAAATATACGGGTATCCGCTTAGATGTTTTTTCAAAAAACGATGTTTCTCAAAAGTTCTACGAAAAAAAATGGATATGTAAAAAAAGGAGAAGTTATTTTTAAGTCAAAACCTGTTAACAATCAAGTCTATTTCTGTTTTGAAAAAATAGTTACACATAATTTTCCGCTAAAAATAGGAGAGATTTAACAATTTGTTAAATAATTAAATTCGTTAATACAAAGAAAAATATAGTGTTTCAAGTACTCTTATCCAAACTCATGTCAGAAAGCAACATTCCAATCCTAATAATTGTGTTATCCAAGTTGGAGCCCTGCCAATTTTCATCCGTCGAATAAATCAAGTAGTTCACTTTGAATTGAAATGTTCAAAAACGTTATTTTTTCTAATCTAGCTTGTTTAGAAAGAATAATGTTTTTTACACTTTGGGGTATTAAAATACCTTAAGTTGATGGGCATGCGGTTGAACCCCCTTATAGCATAAAATACGATTTCACTAGGAATCTACTATTATTCGCGTTCTTCTTCATATATTTGCACCAGAACCAGGAAACCGACTTATTTTCGGGGTTTTTTACTTTGTTTTACAAATTTTTAACATTTTTTACCTTTAATTTATACTAGTTTAATAACGGTTCGCTAAAATATTCTTGTATTTTACAATATATGCGAGGAGGATTTTTGTGATCAAAAGGATGTTGTGTAAAGTGAAAGGTCTTATTGGTTTTTTAGTAGTTTTCTTTTTAGTATTTACATCTTTTTCTTGGACTAGTTTTGCGGAAACAAAAGAAGAAAAAACAGAGAAAGAATCGTCAGAGAAGAAGCTTGTTTTTCCGGTGTTAAGTGATGTACACATTAAAAATAGTGGAACGGATGATACGTTTCGTTTTCAAAGAGCGCTGCAGCAATTAAACGCAGTAGCTCCAAGACAAGATGCTTTTGTAGTTGTTGGTGATTTTACAGACAGTGGCTCGACGCAGCAGTATGATCGTTTCTTCCAAACTTATAAGCAATATGGAAATCAAAATGCAACTGCTATGTATGCTTTAGGTAACCATGATTATTGGAACGGATTATTGGCACATGATGCACAGAAACGTTTTCTTAAAAAAACAGGAATGGAATCTATCTATTATCACAAAGCTGTAAAAGGCTATCATTTTCTTGTGATGAGCCCAGAAAATGGAGTGACACATGGGTATTATTCAGATACACAAATTAATTGGTTGAAGCAGGAATTAGTAAAAGCGAAGCAAGCTGATCCAAATAAGCCAATCTTTGTCTTTTTACATCAGCAAATTAAAGGAACAGTGTACGGGAGTCATGAATGGGGGACAAATGATAGTGCCAAAATTAATGAAGTCTTAAAAGAGTATCCACAAGCTGTAACGTTTTCTGGTCATTCTCATTATCCACTTGATGATCCAAGGTCAATTCACCAAAAAGACTTTACGTCTGTTGGTACATCATCAGTTAGTTATATGGAAGTGGAAAGCGGAAAAGTACAAGGAAATATTCCTCCGGGAGCTGAAACATTAAGCCAAGGTTTATTGGTAGAAGTAGACGATCAAAAAGTGACGATTCATCGCCGTGATTTTCATACGAACTCTTGGACAGGTGAGCCGTGGGTAGTTGAACTTCCAGCAAAGAAAGAATCTTTTAAGTATACGGAAGATCGTGATAAGGAAAAGCCGGCATTTTTACAAGATGCAAAGCTGAAACTTTCGAATATAACAGAGACATCTGTGACAGCGACATTTCCGCAAGCTGTAGATAATTTACTCGTTCACTCATACCGTTTGCAAGCAAAAGAGAAAGCAACAGGAAAGGTGAAAAACCAGCTATTAGCCTTCTCCGAGTTCTACCGGGATCCGGTGCCTAAAGAGCTGACATTTACATTAGGTGGACTAGAGATTAATACGGAATATAACATAGAAGTAACAGCATTAGATTCATTTGGAAATGAAAGTAGTGCTCCTTTGCGTGAAGAATTTGAAACGAATACAGAAGTAATTGATCCGAATGCGAAAGTACCGAAAGCAGATGTATTCGATGTGAACTTTTTAGATGGTACTTTTAAAGATTATTCATCGTTTGGTGCAAATGGAAGTGTAAAAGGAAATGTAACAATTGAGTATGAGAAACAGTTAAAGAAACACGTAATGAAATTAAGTGGACGGAATAATACGTATGGATATATTCCATTTTCAAATGAGCAAAAAGAAAAGGTAAAGGATTCCTTTACACTGGAAGCAGTGTTTTCTATGAATCAAATTCGCAATCAAGCAATTATGGAAAATACCGAAAGCGGTGGAATTGGATTTGAATCAACAGGTTCTGGTTATGTAGAATTATGGGCACATATTGGTGGCAGTTATAAACGTATTGGTGTACAGCTAGAAGCTAATAACACATACCATCTAACAGGAACATATAATGGAAGTGAGCTTGCAGTATATGTAGATGGAAAAAAAGTAAATAGTCAGCGAGTAACGGGGAAAGTGTATCATCCAAACGTACCATTTGCGATTGGAGCAGATCCAACAAGCTCTGGTAATGGTAGTGTTCCATTAAATGGAAAAGTCGTGCTTGCAAGACTATATAGCAAGGCACTAACGCCTTCTGAAGTGAAAGCGGCTTATAATGAGTTTGATAATCGGATAAAAATAGAAGAGATCGATAACTTATATGAAGAAATGAATAAGGTAAAAGAAACATTGGCAGGTACTTACGAATTTGGAGAGAAGCCTGGTCAATATTCACAAAAAGCGTTTGCCGCATTACAAAAAGCGTATAACGGTGCAAAAGAAACGTTTGAAAGAATGATGGTAACAAAAGAAGAAATCGTTACAATGTATCAATCGTTACAAACGGCACATCAAACCTTTTTACATTCTAAAGTGGCAGAAGAAAAGCCACAAACGGCGAAAGAAAAACTTCAAGTAAAGATTAATAGAGCAAAAGATTTCTTAACAAAGATACAAGTAGGAACAGAGGTAGGGCAATACAAGAATGAACCAGTGAAAGCATTAGAGCAAAAAATACAAGTAGCTGAAGCAGCTGTACGTGATCAAAATATGACGGACCAACGTGCAGATAGTATGCAACGCACATTAGAGGATGCCACTGGGCTTGTTGAGAATAGTATAAACAAATAGGGCGGGGAAGAGGCTTGTCATGGACAAGTCTCTTTTGCGTGAGGATCATTCGAGACTTGAGGGGGCACGGCAAGAATTCGTTCTTTTTTGATCCACTCATCATTAAGCTAAATAATAATAAAATACATTGTCACATTCATGTCACAATGTATTTGTATGATAGAAATACAAAAAAGGAGGTTTATAAGTATGAATAAAAAAATGAACAAGCTAGTCATTCCAATTTTGATGAGTTCAATATGTCTTACATTACCATCCCTGAGTTATGCGCAACAAAAGGATATTACAACAAAGGGACAAAACGTAGTTTCTCAATACAAAAATTTTACTTTTGATGTGAATCCTGAAACCGGTGAAATTTTTGTGGAAAAAGATGGTGTGAGAGAAAATGCTTCCTTACCACTACCGAAGAAAAAAATAACAAATCTAATAAAAAAACATGATTGTATATCTTGGAATTATCCAGATGACCAAATAGATGTGAAGATTGAAAAGAAAGAATCCTATTTAAGTATTAAGTTAAAATCTACTAAGTCTGAAGGAGCTAATGAATTTACATGGCCTAAAGTAAGTGCGGACAGCTATACGTTACCATTATGGGAAGGAAAAAATATACCTAGCAATGACCCAAACTGGAAAGAATATTTAAAAGATCAAGACATGTCATTCATAGAACGTTTTTCTATGAGATTCTTTGCATTGAATAAATCTAAATATTCCATTATGTATATAGCTGACAATATGTATAATGATAATATTCATTTCACTGCTGATTCCGATATACAGTTTAGTTTTACACATCAATATCCTTCTATTAATAAGAATAAAGAATATGGATTCAGATTGTATCTAACTGATAAAAACCCTGTCTCGATGGCAAATATTTATAAAAATTATATAAAAGAACAGGGAGAATTTAAGACACTAGAAGAAAAAGCAAAAACAAATCCGAACATTAAAAAATTATATGGTGCTCCTCATATTTATTTTTGGGACCACAGTGGGATTTCAGTAGAAAATATCAAGTGGGATAAATTCACACAAAAAATGGATGAGACATTTACAAATTGGATTGCACAGTTGTTACAAGAAAATACGGAAGATGGCTCAAAAGATTTTGAAACTGTTATGCAAGATATAAAGAATCAAAAAGCTATTGATAAAAGCCAGCAAAAAGTAATAGTTAATGCGATAAATCAGGTATTAAAATTAGAACAACTTTATAATAAAGATATTTTTAACAATCCAGATACTGTAATAAATGAATTGTTGAAAAAAGGAATCCAAAACTTAAGTGAACAAGAACTGTATACACTGAACAAAGGATTAATTAAGAGTAAGTTAACAGATGCAGTGGATGAAGTAAGTAAATGGGAACAGAAAGAAACAACAGATGTTTTAGTTGATATGAAGAAATCGAATGTTAAAAAAGCATGGATAGGTTTACCTAATTGGGCTAATGGATTAATGAATCCCAAAATGGTAGAAGAAGCAAATAGAATGGGGTATTTAATCGGTCCTTATGATTCATATCACTCGATTCATGAAGTTGGAAATAGAGATTGGAATACTGCTTCTTTTAAAGATAAAACTTTATATGAAAATGCCACAATATCGAATGAAAAAGGAGTAAAAATAGGAGGATTCTTAGGAAAAGGAAGAAAGTTAAATCCAACTTTATCTTTACCTAGTGTGCAAGAACGTGTAGGTGATATTTTACAAAATAATATACCGTTTAATTCTTGGTTTGTCGATTGTGATGCTACAGGCGAAATTTACGATGATTATTCTCCAAATCACATTACTACTCAGGAACAAGATGTAAAAGCAAGACTGCAAAGAATGAAATATATTAGCGAAGAAAAACATATGGTAGTCGGATCAGAAGGTGGGAATGACTTTGCTAGTAATATAATTGCCTTTGCGCATGGAATTGAAACGCCTGGGATTTGGCCCGACTCTGATATGAAAGATAAACAGAGCCCATATTATGTAGGCGGATATAAATCCACTTCACCAGATGGCGCTATTCCAGAAACGAATGCCAAAACCATACCAATCAAACCTATTTATAAAAATATTTATAATAATCCTGTATATTCAATTCCGTTATATAAACTTGTATATAATGATTCAATTATTACTACTCACCAATGGGCATGGGGAAGTTTTAGAATTAAGGATGAGATAGGAAATAGAATGTTATCTGAAATGTTGTATAATGTACCACCTTTATATCATATTGATAAAAATGAATGGGAGAAAAGTAAATCCATCATTACCTCTTATTTGAAAGTATGGTCTCCATTTCATGAGAAAGCCGTAACAAAACCAATGACTAATTTTGAAGTATTGTCTGAAGATCGGCAAGTTCAAAGTACGACATTCGGAAAAAACATGAAAGTGATTGTGAATTTCTCAAACCAAGATTTTACATATAACAATGAGAATATAAAAGCAAAAACAGCTATAGTATATGATGGGAAGAAAAAGAGTATATTAGAAGTTCCTAAATACTAAGATACATGACATGGTTGTTTCTTTGAAATAAAGTCGTACTGTTTTGAATAAAGTTTAACTGTTTGCAAAAAGGTTGCACCGTTTTGCATCATTAGATAAAGCTGTCACGGTAAAACTCCTGAGGTTTGATCAAACTTTATTCCAAACCAACATAAAAAAGGACTTATGTGTTTTGAAGTCTCTTTTTATTTGTAATCAGGATTTTTGAAAGATTTGTGAATTTCATAGAAAACAAACGGGATATAAAGTAAAATGTTATAGTTTCGTATATTAAAGGTTATTTATGTTATTTAAATTATATTTTTCCGAAGGTACTAGAGGGAGTGCCATCATGTATAGTGTGGTTGAAACTGCAAAAGAGAACAATTTAAGTCCTTATCATTCTCTTCGATATTTGTTTGAAACGCTCCCCAATATAGATTTAAACAATTATGAAGAAAAATCTGTGTTGGATTTTCTTTTCATTGGTCTTAGTTGTGGGAGGAGCCCTAATGTTGTGTTATAACTCTGAAATATTGACATATCTAGGAGGACCTATAGATTTCAGTTAATTATATGAAATGAAAAATCAAGTCGTTATTTTTTTGATTCAGACTACCATTATTTAAACTATTATTCACACTAAAAGAAGTACAAGGAGGAAGGTATATCTATTAAAATAGTGAGATATACCAAAGTAGAAATGAATATTAAATTTAACAAAAAAGTAGTAGCATTAACAGCAGGATTAACGGTATTATCCTCACCATTAGCATCATTTGCAGAGGAACAACAATCAGTAAACAATAAGCAACCTACAAGCGTTCAAGAACAAGGTAAAACAGACCAACTTCAAGCATCAGATGAACAGGCTATAAAAAGTATTGAAGCTAGTTTTGGAGGGGTAGACGGACGTGGTGGAGGTACTGTCGATAATAAGAAAGCAGACAGTCTTCAACGTTCAGAAGGTATTCATGAAGAAACGGGTACATTAACTGTTCCTAACAATTCCAACAGAACAAAACGTAGTCTGTCTTCCGCATCACCTAGAATCTCTAGTACAATAAATGGTGTT
>NZ_CM000745.1:5725430-5725716 GCF_000161455.1 Bacillus pseudomycoides DSM 12442 | reverse complement strand
TTTTTTCATCATATGCATGGCTTCGACACCACTCAATATAGAAATTGCTGTTTTAAATGACTTGAATCCTAACATAGAGTGAACTCGCCTTTTAATAAACCGGTGATCTTGCTCCACTATGTTATTAAGATATTTCACTTGTCTAATTTGGATGCCTTCTGGCATCCTTTTTTCTTCTTTTAACTCCTCAATTGCTACAGGATAAGCGGGGTTCTTATCTACTGTTATCACGCGGGGTTTAGAAACGTATGAAAAAGCCAAGGCTTTCTTGAAAAAGCACTTGGCT
>NZ_CM000745.1:5724564-5725330 GCF_000161455.1 Bacillus pseudomycoides DSM 12442 | reverse complement strand
CCAGGACAACTTAGGAAATCTCATTACTGACCTAGTACTTCAAATTCTTTCGTGGCTTGCTGAAGAAGAACGAACAAAAATAAAAACCAGACAGCAAGAAGGAATTCAATTAGCTAAAATACAGGGAAAACATCTTGGAAGACCGAAGACAGAAATTACAGATGAATTTATCACTGCTTATAACGCTTGGAAAACAGGTGCAATATCCGCTGTTGAAGCAATGAAACAAGCGAATCTATCAAAAACTACATTTTACCGCCTTGTAAAGAAATATGAAAAAAAATGAAAAGCGTTTGAATCAAACTATTTAAGGGGGATATTATGAAAAAAATTTGATTAGGGAGCATCACCTTATGTTTTTTATTAATTGGAAATAAAAGTAAGCCTAATGCTCAAAGTTACATGTATCTCGGCTGTATCCCTATATATGATGATAGTCAAGAAATGTGGGAGTTCAATACCTACCAAACAAATTTAGAAACAGGAAATGCTTCACAAATTGATTCGAAAAAACTTTCTCTAGAAAAAGGTACAGAGTATGTACAAAATAATTTTTGAAGTTTCTCACCTAGAAGTTTGAAAACAACTTTCTCAACACCAATAAATGCAATCTAGATATAGCCGATATACGTTTAATTTATTTTAGAGTTAGATACACGTATACAAATCCCAATTTACGAGGTCTAAAAATGAAAAAATTTATTCTAAAAACTCTTTTTAAAAAAGAATTATCCTTAATTCATAATAACTACCAACGACAAGTATT
>NZ_CM000745.1:5717956-5724464 GCF_000161455.1 Bacillus pseudomycoides DSM 12442 | reverse complement strand
AGTGCCAGGGGAACTGGCAATTGGCGGGGATGGAGTCTCCCTTGGATATCTGAACCAGTCTGACTTGACAGAAGAGCGTTTTATTGAAAATCCTTTTGTGCCGGGCGAGCGGATTTATAAGACGGGGGATCTTGTCCGCTGGATGCCAGATGGAAACCTTGAGTACTTGGGAAGAATAGACCAACAAGTGAAAGTCAGAGGTCACCGAATTGAGCTTGGAGAAATTGAAAGTCGACTAAAAGAATTTCCAGCAGTCCGCGAGGCGGCGGCCACTATGAAAATAGACAGTCAGAGGCATTCTTACCTTTGTGCCTATATCGTCTGGAAGGGAGAGGTATTGGAAGCTTCTTTGCGCGAGTATCTGGCAGAACACTTGCCAGCTTACATGATTCCAACTCATTTTTTCTATCTGGAGGAGCTTCCGCTTACTCCAAATGGAAAAGTGGATAAAAATAGGCTTCCTGCAGAAAGAAGTAAAGATAAGGGAACAAAGCTTTATGTAGAACCTGTCACGGACACAGAGAAGGCGCTGGCCGAAATATTTAAGGAAATCTTGCAGGTAGAGCAGGTAAGCCTGAATGATAATTTTTTTGAACTTGGAGGACACTCTCTTAAAGCTACGATTCTTTCAGCCAGAATTCATAAAATTATGAGAATAGAAGTAAGTCTGAAGCGAATTTTTAGTTTCCCAACAGTTAAAAAGCTGGCTCAACATATCGATGAGCAGTCTCAAAGCTCTTTTGAGGCAATTAGGCGTACTACCGAAAAAGAGTACTATCCTGTTTCTTTTGCGCAGAAACGAATTTATGTTTTGCAGATGATGGAGGAAAAGGGAACTCATTATAATATTCCAATACTGTTAAAAGTAGATGGGAAGCTGGAACTTGAAAAGGTTCAAGAATCATTAAACTGTCTAATTCAACGACATGAAATTTTAAGGACATCATTCCACTTCAAAGAAGAACAGCTTGTACAAAAAATTCATGATAATTTGGATTGGCCTCTGGTGCATGTCATTGCGCAGGATCCAAATATTGATATTCTTAAAAAAGAGTTTATTCGACCATTCGATTTAAGCTGTGCCCCTCTATTAAGGTCACAGTTAGTACAGATTAATGCTGAATCGCATATACTCATGATTGATTTTCATCACATCATTTCAGATGGAATATCTGTAAATATACTGCTTCAGGAGTTCTATGATCTCTATCACGGACGGGAGCTTCAAGAGGCGACTATCCAATATAAGGATTATGCGGTTTGGCAACAGAGTCAAGTTGACTCCTTAAAGCGTCAAGAGATTTTCTGGAAAAAACGTTTTGAAGGCGAAATTCCTGTGCTGGATATGCATACTGATTATTCGAGACCACAGGTACAGAAGTTCGACGGTGATTTGCTGCAGATGGATTTTAGTAGAGCGTTTACGGAAAGGATTAAACTTTTTTCTTCTCAATCAGATGTGACTCTTTACATGACTATGCTGGCAGCCTATCATGTTCTTCTTCATAAGTATACAGGCCAGGATGATATTGTGATTGGTTCACCGATTGCAGGGCGTTCTCACTCAGACACGGAAAAAGTAGTCGGCATGTTTGTCAATACTCTGGCGCTACGTCATAAATCAAATGCTGGACAATCATTTAGCGAATTTTTAAATCAGGTGAAAAATGAGGTGCTTCTTGCACAAGAACATAGTGGATATCCATTTGAAGAATTGGTCGAAAAACTGGGGATTCAACGTGTGTTAAATCGAAATCCTTTGTTTGATACAATGTTCATTCTTCAGAACATGGAGAAATTTCAAACGAATCATGATGGACTACAACTTAACGTAATGCAGTTAGAAATGGATACATCAAAATTCGACCTTAGCTGGGTTATAGATGAAACTGAAAATCTCCGTTTGTCGGTAGAATACAGCACTAGTCTGTTTAAAAAACAATCTGTGGAAAGAATGGCTACCCATTACATTCATATTCTTGATCAGATTCTAAAAAATCCGGATATCCTGATTGGCCATATCCAACTGGCTACAGAAAGTGAAAAACAGGAGGTTCTTATAAAGTTTAATCAGACCGGGTTTCAGCAGGCGAAAGTTGAAACGCTGCATGGCTTGTTTGAGCAGCAGGTGAATAAAAGCCCTAACAAAGTTGCAATTGTTTCTGGCAACGAGCGGATCACATATAGAGCTCTTAATGCACGTTCAAATCAGCTGGCCAGAGCTTTAAGGAATAAAGGGATCGGAAAAAATCAGATTGTAGGGTTGTTATTCGAAAAGTCCATTGACATGATTGTAGCCATCTTAGGGGTGTTAAAAGCGGGTGCAGCCTATATGCCGATTGATCCGAGCTATCCTGAGGATAGAATATTGTACATGCTCAATGACAGCAGATCAAAGGTTTTAGTCTGTACTAATTCTACATGTGTTCCTACAGAATTTAATGGGAGTATTTTGAAGATTGATGATATTCTAGCTACATCTTTTGAAGTTCATAATCTGAGTGAAACTGCTTCAGCAGAAGATTTATCGTATCTGATATATACCTCAGGTTCCACAGGAAAGCCAAAGGGAGTAATGGTGGAGCATAGGAATGCAGTGCGTCTTTTCTGTAATCAAAATAAAATATTTGATTTTGATGAAGAAGATATATGGCTATTCTTTCATTCCTATTGTTTCGACGTCTCAGTATGGGAAATCTTCGGTTCTTTGCTGAGGGGAGGAAAGCTGGTTGTAATATCTCAAATGGACAGCAGAAGCCCAGAAAAGCTTCTAACGATTATGGAAAAAGAGAAGGTAACTATTATGTGTCAGACACCGTCTTCCTTCGTTCCAATGTCTGCGGAACTTAATAGAACTTTCTACAACTTGAAGATAAGGAAAGTTATGCTGGCCGGAGAAGCTTTATATCCTAACCAGCTAGAGCAATGGAGACAGGTTTATCCTGATACACAGATTATTAATATGTACGGCCCAACTGAAACAGCAGTTTATGCCACATATAAAGTGATGAATCCAGCTGAAACATCTTACATCAGCAATATAGGAGCACCTTTAGAACTTACAAAAGCTTATGTACTCGATAATCAAATGAATCTCCTACCAGCAGGAGTACCAGGCGAACTCTACATCTCCGGTACAGGAGTTGCAAGGGGTTACCTAAACATGGAAGAGTTGACATGTCAGAAGTTTATGACAAATCCTTTTGAGATTGGACAAAGAATGTATCGGACAGGAGATCTCGCTCGTTGGCTTCCAGACGGAAATTTAGAATATTTAGGAAGGAAGGATTCCCAAGTCAAGATAAGGGGTTACCGAATCGAACTGGGTGAGATTGAAGCTTGCTTATTGGCTCATCCTTCAATTGAAGAAGTTATTGTTTCTTCAAGAAAAACTGAGGACGGAAACTTGAACCTCTGTGCGTATTTGATCTCAAACAAAGAATGGAGCGTTTCGGAGCTACGGGCTCATTTATTGAGAACTCTACCAGAATATATGATACCTGCTTTTTTTGTCGAGCTAGACTCTTTTCCGCTCACATTAAACGGAAAACTTGATTACACAGCACTACCTGAGCCGAAATTAAAGAAGAGCGCTGAGAATTACACTGCACCTAAAACAGAAATGGAGAAAATAATGGCTCAAACTTGGCAAGAGGTCCTACGGATTGAGGCTGTTGGTATCCATGATAATTTCTTTGAACTAGGAGGAGATTCAATTAAAGCCATTCAGATTTCGGCAAAACTTCATGAACATCGGTTGAAATTCGATATGAAGGACTTGTTTAAGAATCCTTCTATATCGGATTTGATCCCTTATTTACAGTCTAGCCAGGCTGATGAGGAACAAGGATTGATTGAGGGGAATGTTCCGCTCACGCCAGTGCAGAAATGGTTTTTTTCTCAGCAATATCATGAAGTAGGACACTTTAATCAATCCATGATGCTTTTCCGGAAAAAGCGTTGGAATCCTATAGCCGTAAAGGATAGCATGCAGAAGATTTGTGAGCACCATGATGCCCTTCGCATGGCTTTCTCACTTGAAGGTTTTTCACAGTATAACAGAGGACTGGAAGGTATAGATTTAACGATTGAAGTGCTGGAGTTTTATGGAGCAGAGAATGCAGAGGCCTTGATAGAGAAGGAAGCAACACGGATACAGGGCAGCCTTAACCTTTCAGAGGGGCCGCTTGTAAGACTTGCTATCTTCAATACCGAAGAAGGTAGTTACCTTCTGATAGTCATCCATCATCTGGTTGTTGACGGTGTTTCATGGCGTATTATTTTGGAGGACTTTTCGTATCTATATGATGAAGGAGGATCAGTTCTCCCTGCTAAAACGACTTCATATCAATCTTGGGCGAAAGAGCTATATAAATACGCAAAGAGCCAAAAGCTTCAAAAGGAGATTCCTTATTGGAGAAAATTAGAGTCGAAAATTGTCCCGCCTCTTCCAAAAGATCAAAGTGTTACAGGGGCTTCTATCTACGGGAATACTCAATTAGAAGAATTCTGTCTGGGTGAAGAAGAAACTAAAATCCTTTTAACAGATGCTCATCGGGCCTATCAGACAGAGATAAATGATCTTTTGCTTGCTGCACTTGTTCTCGCGGTTAAAGAGTGGACTGGCAAGAACAGCATGGCCGTTACCTTAGAAGGCCATGGTCGAGAAGATCTGTTAGAAAAAGTAAATTTAAGCAGAACAGTGGGATGGTTTACAAGTATGTTCCCGGTTGTTTTTGAACTAGACTCAGACCATTTTTCTTCAGTAATCAAAGAGGTTAAAGAAAATCTTCGCGATATACCAAATAAAGGTGCGGGGTATGGAGTGATTAAATATTTGGCTCTTGAAAACGATATGGACTTTAAATTTAGTCTCAAACCAGAAATCAGCTTTAATTACTTAGGTCAGTTTAACCATGAGATATTTAACATGCCAATTGGGAAACAGATTAGTATGATTAATGAGAATCCTTATCCTATTCAAATGAACAGTTATGTTTCTGGGCAGCAGCTAAGAATGATATTGCTTTATGATCAGAGGAGCTTTTATAGCAGCAGCATAAAATCCTTTGGAGAGCGTTTCATACATTATCTGACTCTATTGATTAAACATTGTGAAAGTAAGGAAGAAACAGAGAGGACTCCAAGCGACTTCAGTATGACCAAATTGACCACAAGTGATTTAGACGATATTTTTGAGGTCTTTGAAGAGAAGGATTAAATTATATTACATTGGGGGTTATAGGGTGTGTTTAATAAAAAAAACGTAAAAGACCTATACCGACTATCTCCGATGCAGCATGGGATACTATTTCATTGTTTAAATCATCCAAAGGACCATGCTTATTTTGAGCAGATGACGATGGAGGTAGAAGGAAATCTTAACGTAAAACATCTTGAAGTTAGTTTGAATAGAATCGTTGAAAAACATGATGTTTTACGTACAGTCTTTTTGTATTCAAAAGTAAAGGAGCCGACACAGCTCGTTCTAAAAAGCAGAAAAACATCTGTTCAAGTAGAGGATATATCCTACCTAAGCAAAAGTGCACAGCATGATTTTCTGATGAACTTAAAGCGTAAGGACCGGGAAAGAGGATTTGATCTTTCCCGGGATCTCCTTTTTCGGATGGTGGTAATTCGGACAGGAGACGCTACATATCAGATTCTGTTGAGCTTTCATCATATTATATTGGACGGCTGGAGCATCGGATTATTGCTTAAGGAACTGTTTGAGGAGTATAGATGTCAGCAGCACGGCCAATCAAACCAAAATGAGAAATCAATGCCGTTTAGTGCTTATATACGGTGGCTGGAAGAGCAGAATGAAGAAGAAGCAAAGGCTTTCTGGGCTGGATATTTAAATGGATATCAGAATCTGTCGGGGATCCCCTATAAAAAGTCCAATCTATCAAGTGAATATAGAAGGGAAGAACTTCATTTCAGATTAAATTCAGTATTGACAAGGAAGCTGAAAGAGTTGGCTATATCACAGCATGTGACATTAAACATTCTTATCCAGACCTTATGGGGAATTCTACTTCAGAAGTTGAATGATATTGATGATGTTGTCTTTGGCTCAGTGGTATCTGGAAGGCCGTCAAATATTTCTGAAGTAGAAAAGATTGTTGGGTTGTTTATAAACACCATCCCTGTCCGGATTTCAGCGTCAGATGATGAGACGGTTGTCGGGGCCCTTAGTCAGGTGCAGGGTGCTTCATTAGAGGCGAAAAACTATGACTTTATTTCTCTGGCGGATATTCAATCAGTGAAAGCAGCACAAGGGCCAATATTTGATCATATTTTTGCATTTGAGAATTATCCAATGGACTCGTCTGGGGTGAATGGTGATCCTAAACTAGGATTTAGAATAACCGGAGTTACAGCTTTTGAGCAGACAAACTACGAATTGGTTATTCAGCTTCATGCAGGTGAAGAGTTAAACGGAAAAATAACATATAACGGAGCTGTCTATCCTAAAGAGCTCATTAAAAGACTGCCTGTTTATCTC
>NZ_CM000745.1:5717252-5717856 GCF_000161455.1 Bacillus pseudomycoides DSM 12442 | reverse complement strand
CATTACACTTTTATCGATTACTCACGAATTTTTGATAAGCAGAGAGCTTCCGCTCTTTGTTTGAGCCAATACAGTGGTTATCCCCTCCGCCTAAATGTGTTGGTTCACGCAAGGCGTCGGAAGAAATGATACGTCTTGATATAGGTTAAAGGACCTTTATAAGAGAGGACCCATACCTCTCGAAGTTTACGGACTATAAACGAGAAGACTTTCGTTCTTCTCCAAGTTACTGACACGATATAGTATTGATGCGGTGACTTGGAGAAGATTGAGAGTAATCTTGACCTTGAATTGATTATTTTCGAAATTCTCCTTTCGTGAATGTTTCTCCCATCCCTTTGGAAAGCTGTCACTTCGGTGATAGGTTCTTATTTATTTGAATAAAAGGATAATTATGGTTTTTGTTGAATAAATAGATTGGGAAAGGTGGAGAAATTATGCAATATGTAGAAATGTTGAAAGAATTAGCGATTGGAGGAATATATACCGAAAAACAAATTTCTAATTTGTTATGCAATAATAGAAAAGAATTAACTATTTTATGCGATTCTGTATCAAAATTCGGTGAATCTGAAACAGAAAGATTTCAAGTGATGGGTAAATA
>NZ_CM000745.1:5716901-5717152 GCF_000161455.1 Bacillus pseudomycoides DSM 12442 | reverse complement strand
GCTCGTTGCTCTGCTGTTAGTTTATTTACTTCAGCGAAGGCACTATATGTTTTTTTAATTTTTTCAGGGTCAATAACTTTCGTAAGGTCATACTCTTTTGTCTTTGTAACTGCAGCTGCAGCTATTTCAGCTTGTTTGCTTTTCTCAATTGCTTCACGAGCTTCTTTTTTGGCAGCTTCAATCTCTAAAGCAGATTTACCTTTTTCTTTCGCTTCTTGCTCTGCTTTTTTCTCTGCTTCTAAAATAGAGTT
>NZ_CM000745.1:5715708-5716801 GCF_000161455.1 Bacillus pseudomycoides DSM 12442 | reverse complement strand
CCACATGCCCATCAAGCTAAGGTTGGGTATTCCATGAACTTCCGTTCTTGATGCCCACATGCTTGATATTTTGTTTATTTGTTTTTAAAAATACGCATTCCAAATAAACCTTGATTAGGTGTATTTTTAAAGATTATGCAGTTTTCCGCTTTAGATTGGATACAGTGCACTGATAAACAATGCCTAAAATATCAAAGACTGTCTTTTTCTCATATCTATGGGATTTCCGTCCGTTTTTCTGTAAGAGATCAAACAGACGAAGGAAAATTTTTGATACTTCTTGGGTGTCTTGTTGGATAGCCTTATATACTAAGTATAGATGATCTTGAATCATATAAATTGCTTTATATTCACTTAATTCTTTTTGTTTTTTTTGTAGTAACAACTGTCGCATTTTGAACATAGTAGAAGAACAAAGAAAAATAGCGATTAACTGTCCATAAAGATGACATTCTAGACGCTCTCGCTTAATATTGTGACAATGATTGATACCAAATAGAGACTTCCATGTTTTAAATACAATTTCTATTTGCCAACGTAGTGAGTAGATATCATGGACCTGTTCCATCGGAATAATTTCCCATGGTATGTTGGTAATATAAACATTGATTTCTGTTAAACGTTTACTTCTTTCAGAGTATGTAACTCCTTTTTTCTTTTCAACATAAGATTGCTGTTTCCTACGTTTATGAATTTGAGTTGATGTAAGTCTGTATATTACAACTCGTGAGGGTAATTTTTGTTGTCCAACATAGACATTCCGAATTTCATAAGTATCTCCTGGTTTTATCTGATGCATGATATCTTCAAGGTCAAGTAAAACATATAAAGATTGCTTTTTAACTGTCCCATCCCGAAATAATTCTGGCGATTCATTTTTTACATATACTCTATTATTTAATTTCAACCGTGAAACGTAGAATGCCCCTCGTTGATCCATCTGGTCTAAATCTTTTAGAGAAAAATATCCTAAATCTCGAATACATAAATCTCCTGGGCATAAGGTATCTAAACACTCTGTACCAAAGGTTTTATCATTATTTTTACCTGGTTCCATTTGAAAATTGAGGAATTTCCCACTATGTAAATCATA
>NZ_CM000745.1:5712823-5715608 GCF_000161455.1 Bacillus pseudomycoides DSM 12442 | reverse complement strand
AAAAGATATTTGTTCAGAAAATCTTATGTTTATAAACAGAGGCTAAAACACAATAATATCAACATTTTATAGCTATAAACATGTTCATAAAGTGTGTAAACAAATCAATGTTCAATTAAACTTAGCTTTTTATCTTTCTTAACACTCAATCGCCTTTAAAGAAAGCTGTAATGATAAGGCTTTGTAGTCCTTAGCGTACAATTTTCCCAGAATGATATAGTGCCCCCTACTAGCTAGATCACACACTTGCTTTCATTATTTTCCCGGACCATACGCAGCGGTTGGTTTAACAGGTTTCGCATCCGTCGCTTCCCATATAGGGGCAGTTAATGTTGGATAATTCAAAGCTTCTACTTTTTTTCTTGTTTCTTGTGATGCTTTCAGTCCCCATTGATCGAAAAATGGCAGTAAATTTTGTTTCGCTACTTTCGATGTATTGTAAATAAAGGCTTGTATTTTATCTTCATTCGTTTCTGGAAGTTTGTCTTTTGGCAACTCTCGATATAGTTTGTGAAGATTTGGATAGAAATCTTCCCCATATGCTAAATGAAGTTGCCAAAACATAACAACTTTCACAAACGGGTCATTAATATTTTCATATTCTTTATCTGTTTGTTTTAAGTATTGAAAGGCTCTGTCATAATCCCCTTCTTTTTCTAAACGTGTTGGTTGACCTGGGAATAATTGTTTTTGTGCAGCTAAAGAGTATATATTAACATTGACTTCAACTACTCCATCCCACGTCCAAGGGTATTGTTGCTTTGTATGCCCTGCTTCATGCATTTGTCCCCATCCAAATTCATTTGCATTTAAAGCACTTTTAATTGCATCATAAGCAGTAGTAAATACGACTCCATCTCCACCTGCATACATGTACATGCCCGGTGGGTTGTTAGGATTTTCTACAAAAGCCCAAAGACGGCGAGTTGAACGATGTAACGGATTAGAACTTGTTTCAGATAGTCCCGATATTTTATCTTGTGCTAGAATCATTTCATCATATTTTTTTAATAGGGGCACAGGATCTTGATCCGTAATATATTTCTTCGCACTATCGCGAGTAACAGTAAGTACTGCTCGTTTAGATTTCAATTGTACAGCAGGTGCATTTGGATATTTGTCCATCATGGCAATCCAGTCTACTTTCGTATGCTTTCCTAATTCAAAAAATGGAACGGGACTTCCACCTTGTGTTACTTTGACCTTAACGGTTCCTTTCCCTTCACAGTTATCAAACCCTAATAAACCACCGTTTGGAGAGGAGATGGTGTTAGAACCCGGGGAAAGACGAAATGCTTTTCCCCCCTCTTTATCATATTCATTTGTCCCAATAGTTGCTCCAAGCTTGTCTAATCCTGATAGTCCCGATACTTCAATTGTGACTTGTTCATTCGGTTTTACATAGATTCCTGTTGGCGTATAGTTTCGTTGCTCACTTCTTCTTTCTCTTGCTGCTTCACCCATATAATGTCCTGTACTTGGAAGTTCAAACGTCCTCTCTTCATATTGCACCTGGGTTTGCGTAGTTTCAGCATGAATGTTCAAACCATTTACAGTCATAGATGTAAATAATGTCGTTGTCAAAACAGCAGATGCCATAAATACTTTCATTGGTTTTTGTAATTTACGATTCTTTCTTTTGTTCATATCAATCATTCCTTTCATTTAAATTCGTTCTAACGTTCATACGAAACGCCGATTTCCTCACTAGCCCTTTATATCATCTTATTATGTTAATACAATAAAAACCCCTCTTACTATGGCTACTTTTTTAAATTTACTTATCCCCCCTCTCTTATTTCATACACTTCAAAATTATACCTATATATAATTTTGAAGGGGAGCATCTGGCCGCGTATAGAAACGGTCATGACTTTTCCCACCATATCCAAATGAGAAAGCAAGGCAGATCATGTTGTATTCTGCATAGTAGGTATGTCGAAGAATTAAAATGGATTTATATGGCTATTACTTCCATTTATACATAACTAATATGTATCGCCCTTTATTCTTTATGACTTTTTACAATTTAGGTCTTGATAACGTACAATTTTCTTTTTTTGATATGGTGAGGCCTATATACACCAGATTGTTAGTTCACAAAATACAAGAGATTTGAGATCAGTATCGGAGTAACGCCACATCCCCTATAATGGTTGCTATGTTACGCCTTTCAAAAGAATCTGATTTATAGAACGTGTCAGAATTTATATTTTACTATATTTAATATTCATTTAGTGTATTTTTCGTTAATATGTATAATTACATAAAGGGATATCGTCAGCATTTTGGAAAAAAGCCACGCTAAGAGCATGCAAGATTTTATACAGTTTTTCGGCTCATTTAGTAACAAAGGAGAACCCTAAAACCGCGCCAGGATAGGAATGTATAAAAATATGCATAGAATTATAGAAAAAGAAAAAGGCGAATCCCTTATGAGAATAAGATTTCGCCTTTTTTCTTGCTGCCGATAATAGGACGTTATGTTAACTGAACACGCATACGGTATACAGACAGAAAGACATAACAAATCCTTTCTTTCAAAAGGGGATATAGTCATTTAAAACGAATATATAATTAAAAAAGTTAAGTGAATATTTCACTTCCGCTAACGCATGTTATATTAACTAAATTAGCTTAAGATTAAATCATTGGAGGAAAAAGTATGAAAAATAAAATACCTCTAATAACATTCATTTTAGCTGCTTTATTTGTAGCTGGAGGTTTTGCATTCTTCTACTGGATCAAAACATTCCCATTCAACTAAAGAAACCTAACTACCAAT
>NZ_CM000745.1:5711175-5712723 GCF_000161455.1 Bacillus pseudomycoides DSM 12442 | reverse complement strand
TGCTTGCCGCTCATTTGCGACTTCCTTATATTAACACTTTCATGTTTCAATGTCAATTAAGTTTTTTATTTCGTTTGTCGTGTTTTGCTTTGTTGCTATCAGCGACTCATATAATATTACACCTCTATATAATAATAGTCAATGTTTTTTTACATAAAAAGTTTTTTCTATATATAAGCAAACACAAATCATTAACCTTCTGTTCATACTCCCTTTTTCTATTTCCCATAGACCTAACCTTTCCAAAAGAGAAGAGCCTAAAAGCACTTAATTCCTCCCTACTCCACATTATGAGCACTGACTCAATGAGCCCTATTTTCATAGAAAGCACTTCTTCCCTAGTTATCCTGTACGCTCCCCTAGATCAATTATAAAAAGGGCGTGCCATTCGATGAATCACACACCTCTTTTTATGTTCTTGCATTAATGTATTTTATACTTTCTATCTTCCTTAGTCTGTCGATCTACGGATTTCATTAGAACACGCAACTTATCTTGATCCGCCCAGATAACTCCAAATAAAACTAGACATCCTCCTATTAATATCTTCCATGTTAAAGATTCATTTAATAGAATAACCGAAGCAATAATACTTATAGGTGGTAAAGCATTTAGATACAACCCACTTACTGATGCCGAAACCCTTTCTAGCGCCTTATTCCAAAACCAATAAGCTAGGATTGTTGCACAAACAACAAGGTATGTAAAACTAAGCCCTGTCTTCCATGTGTCTATCTGAGGTAGAACATAATAAAAAGTTTCGATAACTGCAAAAGGGAATAGAATCATTGCCCCTATGATTAATGTTAATGTTGTAAATACTTCATTTGATAGATTCTTTTCTTGTTTTGGCCTTTTTAATAATATTGTATAGAAAGCAAATAAAAAAGTACTTAATAAAATAAGTATATCCCCAATTAGAGAGGCACTTTGATCATTATTACCAGATGGAATAGTAATACATACTACCCCTATAAAACCTAATATAATTCCAATCCAATAGTTTAACTGAATCTTTTCTTTTAAAAACAGTGCCGAGAAAATAATTGTAACTAATGGTAAAGCGGCATCAATGATACTAACATGCAATCCACTTGTTAAAGAAATCCCATACGAAGTAAACATAAAGTATCCTGCCACGCCAATAAAAGATAATACGCTTATCCTTTTCCACGGAACATCCCTATTAACAATACTTTTTCGTAGCTGCTGAAAAGAAAACAATAAGGTGAATGGTTGAATTGACTCTAGCGCCCATTTTGTCGGAGCAATTGCTATTCCCCATAGTATAACCGCTACTAGTAACATACTTATCTCTTTCATAAACCCCCACACCCATTCAAAAAGATATATTATGTATTATATCTTTTTAGTGGTTTTCCTTGTTAAATATATTTGTAATTTCAATTAGTAATAAGCTGTAAAGAAACCACTAAACCCTTTTCATACATATTGTTTCATTAACGTCTATTTTCCCTTCCATAGATAACTGATTTATTAAGTATTGTTTTCTGAATCGACAAGACATTTAGCAAGACTTTCAATAGT
>NZ_CM000745.1:5710241-5711075 GCF_000161455.1 Bacillus pseudomycoides DSM 12442 | reverse complement strand
TGATCCAAACTTTCAAATTTCTTAAGATAAAGCGGGATATAATAGGATACTAGTTTCTAAACTGATCCTCCTGAAAAACCTCTGTAACCAATAGGTCTTGGTATTACTACATCTAAATATCCGATTGGATGGGAATTTAGATGTATAGCCAAGCACAAGGTGGATATTTTACGGGTAATGTAACTAAAAACACCGTATCTTATTTTAAGTGTAGTTTGGTATGAACAGCCTATGTTATGACTTGGAAACAGTACATGGTTAAAAAAGAACATTTTGATGTTAGGTAACGACGGAGGGTTTTTTGTTCTACTCATCTTAAGATTTGAAAAACTATAATATATCCCAAAAATAATAAATATAGACAGTGAACGAAGGTGCTCATGTAAGGACCTTTTTTATATTCTGTAAAAATAGAAAGGAAGATGAATATGGCAAAATTTATTTATCCAACAGACACAATGAGAGTAACAAGCGGTTTTAGAGGTGACAGACCAGATCATCATGGGGTAGACCTTGCTGAAGCGGGGTATCATCCAATTTATGCAGCGGCTAGCGGGAAAGTTAGTCGTTCTTATTTTTCATCTAGTTATGGTGAATGTATTATGATTGTGCACACCATTGATGGAGTTACATGGGAAACTGTATACGCTCATATGCGTAGTGGTTCTCGAACGGTTAAAGAAGGCGATTATGTTACACAAGGACAAACAATTGGAGTTATGGGAAGTACGGGACAGGCTTATGGTCAGCACTTACATTTTGAATTGCATAAAGGTGGCTGGAATATTAATAAGAGTAATGCTGTGAACCCGTTAGACTACTTGGGGAAAGGGG
>NZ_CM000745.1:5709816-5710141 GCF_000161455.1 Bacillus pseudomycoides DSM 12442 | reverse complement strand
CTCTCCAAGAGTCATTGGTTTGCTTGAGATGACGACGGATTCTTTTGTCTAATTCAGGACCATACTGATGAACCCAACGCATAATCGTTGTATGAGCAACGGATAAGCCCCGTTCCTCCATCATTTCCACCAAATCACGAAAGCTCAAGTTGTACCGTAGGTACCATCTTACTGTTTGCAAAATAATATCATGATGATAATGCTTCCACTTGAATAAATTTCGCTTTTCCATACTGATCACGCACCTTTTTTAGAGTAATAGTATCAGTATGTCCAAGATTTAGAGATTACGTGCAATTATCTTGAAGTTTTCGCACCAGAACCC
>NZ_CM000745.1:5709456-5709716 GCF_000161455.1 Bacillus pseudomycoides DSM 12442 | reverse complement strand
TGCGCTCACTTCTTGCGTTGCGATTACTTTATTATTTTGTAGTAGGTCTACTTTGATTGTTTCTGGACGTCCTTCACCATTTCCGTCCTTCCACGTCTTCGTTCCTTCTACTTTTGTTTGCGCCACTTTTGTATTTGTAATGTCATACCCTTTGACTTCTGATTGATATCCATCTACCGGTTGTTCTTTTACTTCATACTTATATGCTTTTCCTTCAGCATCGTATGCCGCTAAGTCTGTAAATGCATATTTCCAATCGC
>NZ_CM000745.1:5708165-5709356 GCF_000161455.1 Bacillus pseudomycoides DSM 12442 | reverse complement strand
TCAGGTTATATAACAATTTTGGTTTCTTTTTTCTGGTATTCTCTTTAAACTCCGTTACGGTTAACGCTGTACCGACTAGTTTTGTCCCAAGCTTTTGTAAAGGAGCTGAATCTAATAACTGGTCTTCTGTTTTCATAACAGCTTCTAATCCATTCTCTGTGATGAGTTTTAGATTATAGTAGGTCTGTTCCTTATAATTTTCTATGGCTACCTCACGTTGCCAAATCTCATGTAACATGCACATTTGCACACGCCCCGTTGCCAATAAGAATTGATTTTTAGCAAGTTTCGTTGTACATCCTCTCGTCACATTGATTCCAAGAAGATAATCTAGGTATTGCCTTGCTTTTGCGGAGTTTGCAAGCCCGTCATAATGTTCTCCTGGCTCTAACCGGTTTAATCCTGCCTCTAATTCGGCTGGCTCATACGAAGCAAGCCAGAGGCGAGATTGTCGTTTATTTACGCCCGCATATTCATACATTTCACGATAAATCAACTCGCCTTCACGGTCTCCATCACAAGCGTTGACCACATGATCTACATCCTGACGTTGCAACAATTCTACTAATATATTGATTTGTTCGATGTAATCCGGTTTTACTTTGTATTCTGGCTCTACTAAAATCGGTAAATGTGCAAACTGAAATTCTTTGTACTTCTCATCTATTTCTTCTGGATTCTTCAGCTCTAATAAATGACCAGAACACCAACTAATAATATATTTTTGATTTTCAAAGTAACCAAAGTATGGCTTACTTCCCATATGCTTCTTTGCATTTCGAAATCGTGGTGATTTCAATAATTCGTATGCAACTTTTGGCTTTTCCGCAATAAATAATGTTTTTCCCACCATTCATTCCTCCTCATAATATGTAAAACTTTTAATTTTGACGCTTCATTCTTCGTACTTTGAACCGTTTTATTGCACATTGTACTGCCCATATACAAATGTTCATTGCCACGGTCACAAGTAACATACAGCTAGCAAATAACCATGGGTTCATGACATCTTTCTCCATTCCCAATCTTTCTGTAGAAAGACATACATTTGTTTTTTCTCTGACAATATTTCGCGTACAATTTGAATTTTTTCTTTTGGGAACGAAATAAAAATCAATTCTTCTGCATTTTTCGTTTCCGCCCATACACCCGTATAATCGATGTCTACAATTTCAACGATATTTACCATCC
>NZ_CM000745.1:5703467-5708065 GCF_000161455.1 Bacillus pseudomycoides DSM 12442 | reverse complement strand
TTAGATCCATTAGGACGTATAGTTATACCAATGGAGTTAAGGCGCACGTTGGAAATTGAAGAAAAGACACCATTAGAGATTTATGTAGAAGGTGAAAAGATTATCTTGAAAAAATATGAAGCGCATGGTGCTTGTGCAATAACAGGTGAAGTATCTGATGAAAATATTACTTTAGCAGACGGAAAGATTACGCTAAGTCTAGCAGGTGCAGAGATTATAATAGAGCAATTACAGAAGAATCTTGTAAAATAATTGGCTCCTTTTAGAGGGGCTTTTTTAAGATATCTCTATATAATTTCACGTACCGTATTTTTAATAAATAAATTAAGATACTTCATCAAGGGATTCTTTCCCTGTTTTGAATTCTGTGTGCTACGATAGTTCTATATTCTCGTTTTAACAGTAATAGGGGTAGCGCCACATTGCTATCAAGCTAATTTTCCAAAGTACCCTCTAAACGAAAAATTTGTGTTTGTTATAAAACCGACATTCATTTTTATCGTTTTGGGGAACAACTAATTTTTTTAGTTAATGGACACATGGTAGGTGCCAAGCTGAACGTTGATTTTTAACCATTAATACTGGTCTTGCTATATTTTCTCATAAATTAACACATATACAACATCTACTCCCTTTATATCTATCTATACCTTTTGCTATTGGTGTGTAGTACAGAAATAATAGTGTTGTTTAATTTTGTTCTCCAAAAGACAATAACCTCCTACCTGTTGATTTGGTAGGAGGTTATTAAAGTTATTTAAAACTCAATCTGATAAGTTTAAATTAAGATGATAATTCCTTTAATGTATCATGTAATTTAAACTTTCTAATTTGATATGCAGCAATTAACCCTGCACATGTTCCCAATAATATACTAACTATGACCAAAGATAATATTTGTAGGTAAGGAATATCTACTATCTTTAAATCCAAACTAGGTAACACAATATAACTAAATATAATTCCACCAAACGCTGCAATAATGCTTGCTATTACTCCTAAAAAAGTACCTTCTAACCAAATAATTTTTTTCATTTGTCCGGGAATTGCACCAACAGCTCGAATCATACTTATTTCAGCACGACGTTCATATATACTTGCTATAATTGCATTCATTAAACCAATACCAGAAATTACAAAAATAATACCAACTAATAACTGAATCAATAGTAACATTTGATTTAACAATGTTAGCTGTTCCTTTAATAAATCTGTACTATTAATAAGTTCTATATTAGTTCCATTCTTCATAACTTGGTTAACCTTCTGTTGTATTTCATTAATATTCTTATGAGAATCTACCATTATTTCTATAGATTCATAACCTTTTATTTGGAAGTTCTTTTTTGCCCATTCCTCATTAACAAATACTCCCATTGTATTCATTTGTAAACTTTGTTCTAATATCGATGTAATTTTAATAAACTGTGGCTCATGACCTGTTGATTGCACTTTGATTTTGTCATTTATTTTTATCCCTAAATAATCAGCTGTTTTCTTTGAAAGAATTCCTTCGCCCTCTTTTAGAGGTTCTTCTAAACTTCGCCCTGATGCTACTTTAATTTTTTTTATCTCATTAAATGCAGCTAAATCTATTCCAGAAACCTCCATAATATTTGGGCTAACATCATTCTTACGCACGAATTCGTACCATTCAGGATCAGCCTTTTTGAAATCATAATCAATTAATTCAGATTTGGTATCTGTTGCAATAGCTGCTGTATTTTGTACACCTTTAATTTGCTTTATTTTTTCTAACCATTCAAAAGGAATATGTTCATTTGCTCGACCTAACATTGGTACTCGAATAGATAAATCGGCTGGCATGCTTTTCTTTATCCCTTGCCTCATACCTTCCTGCATTGAATTCATATACATACTTCCCACCAACGCTAACATAAATCCAAAAGATAATATTGCAACTGAAATCGCTGCTTTTTGTCTATTACGTATCACGTTTCGACTACTTATGGAAGTTTCTATACGAAAGACGCGCTGGAAAGGTTTAGTGATTATTGGTGTAATAACTCTAATGATGAACGGTATAGCAAACAATAAACCTATTACAAATAAAAATGCTCCTATAGGTCCAATATTTACTTTAATTAACTTCTCTAAGAAAGTTGCACAAGTTCCAATGCCAATACCAACTATCGCTACAAAGAAACTAATTATACTTATTTTCTTTTCCTTTTTATTTACAGACAAAATCACAGGTCTAAAAGCTTCTACAGGTGGAATTTTTCTTATAGACATCGCTGGAATAATAGACCCTATAATAGACATCATAATTCCTACAATAAAAGTTGAAATTAATAGGCCCCATGAGATTATAAAAGTCTCACTATCAACAGTTGCCCCTCCTATCCACCTATTAATCAATCCCGATACTAAACGATAAAATAAAGTACCCATTGTAACTCCTATTAAGGAACCTATACTACCAATTATTAAAGACTCAAGTAGGACTACACCTATTATTTGAACAGATCCACTTCCAAGGGCACGTAATAAGGCCCATTGTTTAAGACGATCACGTACAGATAAGAAAAAGCTTCCCATGACTAAAAGAGCCACAACAAATAGGGCAACTCCACCTAGTCCCCAAATTAAAGGTTTCATTACATTTAAGCGTTCAAATGCTTTATCAATATATAAACGTTGATCAATTTTCACGCCATTTAACACGCTTTTTATTTCCGAAACTAAAAGGGCTTTTTCATTAGCATTAGCCGCTTTTATTTGCACTAAATTATATTTATTTTTCAAATTCAATTCATTTTGTAGCCACTGAATAGGAAAGAATGCAGTTTGCTTCATTGCAGACATTGTTGGTGGATTAATAATACCAACTACTGTTACTGTTTTTTTATTAAAAGGTGGAAAAGGCATTTCAATTTTTTCACCTAATTTAATCCCATTTTTCTCTACATAGGATTTTGTAATCGCAACTTCTGCTCCTTTCTCTGGATATCTCCCTTGATCAATCTTATAAGCACGGATTTCAGGTGAATTTGGTTCGACTCCCCAATACGCCGGTTGGTTTAAAATTTCCGGTTTATTAGGTATTACATATGGTATTAATACCTTTGATACAGTTTTAAGGTTTTTAATATTTTTTATTTGATCTACTTCTTTGTCATCTAAATATTGATCATTTTTCATATAACCGAATTGCAAATTGTAGTCACCGTAATTGTTCTTAACTTGCTGTTTTACTGTTTCTTCGACAGAATTATTTCCTAGTAACAACATTGTGGCTAACATAACACCTAAAGCTGTACCAAGGGCAATAAGTGATGTTCTTAATCGGTTTTCCTTAATTGATTTTATAGCATATTTGAAAATCCACATTTTCAAAACCTCCCATTCTATTGAAAGTGTGTGTTCATTATTTCTTGAATACGCTTAACTTTCTCTGAAATCTTTTCGTTAGTTTCCTCGTATTCATGAATTATTAAACCATCCAATAGAAAAACAACCCTGTCCGCATGAGCTGCTACAAAAGGATCATGTGTTACTACAACTGCCGTTTGATTTAAGTCATCACAAGCATTCCTAAGTACAGTAATTATATTTTTACTATTTTCAGAATCTAATGCTCCTGTCGGTTCATCTGCTAATATAATTTCAGGATCATTAGCAAAAGCTCTAGCAATCGCTACTCGTTGTTGTTGACCTCCAGAAAGTTGAGAAGGAAGATTTTCCTCCTTGCCTTCTAAACCAACAATTTTCAAAAGTTTTTTTGCTTGATTTGTGGCTTTTTGTTGTTCGACATTATCCAATAATAAAGGAAGGGTAACATTTTCTTCCGCATTAAAAATAGGTATTAAGTTAAACTGCTGAAAAATGAATCCTATTTTCCTTCTTCGGAATAGTGCCAATTCTTTTTCATTCATCATTGAGATTTCTGTATCCCCTATTTTAACTTCTCCTTTTGTCGTTTGATCTATCCCCCCAAGTAATTGCAACAAAGTAGTTTTACCTGAGCCACTCGCACCCATGATACATAGGAATTCTCCTTGCTTTACTTCAAGATTTACCCCTTTCAGGATGTTTATCATTTTCTTTTCAATGAAAAATGATTTCTCTAAATTCTTAACTTCTATAATCCCCATAAATGTCTCCCTATATTAGTATTTATAAAACAACAGGTATCTATTACTTTCTTCTTAATGAAAAAGTAATAGATACCTGTTGTTTTATAGTATATTAAGGTTTAATTAGCACTCTACTTATTCACCTGGTGTACTATCTTTGCAAATACCACCAACTACAGTGTAGGAGTAGTTATTTAACCAAACTTCAAAACCACAGCCTTTTACTACGTCAAAAGCATTTCTGAATTCGTCAATTGTTAGGAAATAATATTTTTCGCAAATAATTGTTCTAATTACTTTTTTAGTTGAAATTACATATTTTATACCATAATATTCCTTATGATATAATACTATTAAAATATATTCAATAATATTTTTGTATTTTTTGACAATTTTCTACACCTTTTATATTTCTTATACCTTTGATCCTGCCGTATGCTCATCGAGCTAAAGAAAAATTGTATCTATAAAACGAAAAAAACGCCATCCTTACTATTT
>NZ_CM000745.1:5702718-5703367 GCF_000161455.1 Bacillus pseudomycoides DSM 12442 | reverse complement strand
GGAGTGAACCCTGAGAATGAGACGATAAAAAACACCTCTCTAAATCGTAAGTATCAGTTATGATTTTAATGGAGGTGTTTTTCGTATGGGGAAAAAGACGCATTATCCCGCCGAAATAAAGTGGAAAGTAGTTGAAATGAAACACCAAGGATTCAAAAATAAAGAAATTATGGATGCCTTAGGAATTAAACATGTGGCTCAAATTAAAACTTGGATGAAATGGTATCGTGAAGGCGAAACCTATCGGTTTGAACAATCTATTGGAAGACAATCTGTACATGGAAAAGGCTTAAAAAAGTTAACAGAACTTGAACAAAAAGAATTAGAAATACGTTATTTAAAGGCAAAGATTATATTGCTGGAAAAGTGCCAAGAAATTTTAAGGAGGTGGGAGGAAAAGAAGAAATAATGAAAATGATAAAGGAATGGCAATCAATTTTTACAATTGCAGAACTGTGTTCCATATTTGATATTTCACGTGCTACTTATTATCGTTGGAAAAAGCAGGAGAAAACAGTAACTAATCATGAAGAAAAAACCGTAATAGAAATATGTCAACATCATAAATATCGGTATGGATATCGTCGGGTTACAGCTTGTCTACGTAATCAATTTAACATCGTAATCAATCATAAAAAAGTATTACGTA
>NZ_CM000745.1:5701204-5702618 GCF_000161455.1 Bacillus pseudomycoides DSM 12442 | reverse complement strand
TTTAGTGTTATGGTAACTAGATTTGTATACGATATACATTAAATAACGATGTAAACTAGTGCTGCTATAAGATTTGGAATAGCCATTATTAAAAAACCTTTTGATTGGTTGATACGACCAATTTTACGCGTTTCCTTTTTTGAAAATAGAGTTCCTTTATTACCTAAAATTAAGCTATCAATGAAGTAAGCTAAAGCTAACCCAATACTAATTAATCCGAAAGTTCCACATACATAATAAATGTAGCTCCAATCCCGACTAAAATAAGCTACTACAGATACGATAAGTAATAGGAGTATTCCTGAAATGAGTCCTCTCTTTATCATTATGATCCCTCTTTCAAAAAAAAATAATATCCACATTATACCATATTATTAAGTGTATATTTTTTAAACAAATTCCGATAATGAGACGTTATGTTAACCGAGTTTGTATACGATATACAACCAAAATTACACAACATATAACTTTTTCTAAATGGTACAATAAGGAAAATGATTAGATATGAAGGAGAAACTATATGAAAGAAAAGATTTGTAATCAATGCGAAATACCATTGACAAAATCCCTTCTGAAAGCTGTGGGAGGCAGTGTTGGTATTTTGAATAGACCATCCCAACATGCTGTTGTAAATGCAACGTATAGTGAAGTAATTCCATATGTTTGTTCTACATGTGGAGAAGTTCGTTTCTTTGTTAATGATCCAGAAAAATATAAAGAACAGTAAACCTTCTCTTAAACAATGAAAGGCGTTTGCTATGGATTAATCATTTCTCAAAGAGTCTATATGAAATCAGAAGATAAAAAGAAAGAAATACAAGAGAAATATAGAGAAAAAGTACAATTAGCAAAAGAAGCTAAAAAGTACGTCATAGAAGCATTTATCGTTATTATCATAGTTATCCTATTTGTCGTACTAAATTTAGTTTTCAAAAGCTTTTAGCTAACTTTAACTTCCAATAACGAGAATAATGTTAACTAATAACACTTAAAGTTAACAACTGTATTTTCTCCCCAAGTGATACAAAATTTAATGGAGGTTGATCATGTTTAACAAACCATCTTACCATGCTCTAATTTTGATACTATTGGCAATACTACTTCTTTCTGCTTGTAATAAATCAATGGTAAATAATAAAAGCGAAGGAAAAGACACATTTACCTTTCAAGGAAAAATTGTCAAACTAGATAAGGAACATAAACGAATACTCATCTACACTGAAGATTATGGAAAGGTATGGGTGCGGATTCCTAAGAATGACGAGATACAAAACTATGGATTGGATCAAGAAGTTGGTGTTTGGATAGAAGGAGGAATAGAAGAAAGCTCTCCTGCTAAGGCAAAAGCGTCATGTATTGAAAAGATTGGGAAATTACTTTTGCCTAAAACCTCCAGCGAATAATTACTTCCAAT
>NZ_CM000745.1:5700817-5701104 GCF_000161455.1 Bacillus pseudomycoides DSM 12442 | reverse complement strand
GGACAAGATAAAGTAGCTGGTGTAATTGCTATTGGAGCTGTAATTGGTATTATGGCTGTAATTTTTGCTTATATTTACGCAACAACACGTGTATTCTTTGCAATGAGTCGTGACGGTTTATTGCCAGAATCTTTTGCGAAAATTAACAAGAAGACAGAAGCACCAACATTTTCAACTTGGTTAACAGGGATTGGTAGTGCTTTAATTGCTGGATTTATCGATTTAAAAGAATTGTCGAATTTAGCGAATATTGGAGCGTTATTAACATTTGCGATGGTTGGTGTATC
>NZ_CM000745.1:5700452-5700717 GCF_000161455.1 Bacillus pseudomycoides DSM 12442 | reverse complement strand
ATGCTATGTAAAATAGCGTTTTGGTGGAGCCTAGCGGGATCGAACCGCTGACCTCCTGCGTGCAAGGCAGGCGCTCTCCCAGCTGAGCTAAGGCCCCAAATTGTATGGTGGGCCTAAATGGACTCGAACCATCGACCTCACGCTTATCAGGCGTGCGCTCTAACCAGCTGAGCTATAGGCCCATACAAATTGCAGAATTATTTTATATCATATTATCTTTTAAGAGTCAATACGTTTATTGAACTCTCAAAACTAAACGAAAACA
>NZ_CM000745.1:5699796-5700352 GCF_000161455.1 Bacillus pseudomycoides DSM 12442 | reverse complement strand
AGAGGAAGTTCCATCTTTAAATACGAACCAATCCCTAATCAAGAAAGATATGACAGAATGGTCATCGGAACTTTATCCAAAATTAATTCTATTAAATTCAAAAAGTAAAGGATTTGTAACTCAATTTAATAGCTATTACCCAACATTAAAACAGTTTGTAGATAATAAAGAAGATAAAGAAGGGTTCTTGGATAGACTTGAAGTTCTTCAAGATAAAGCTATGACAAACCAAGAAAACGTACAACGTCAGATTAATGAATTAACAGATCTTAAATTACAGCTTGATAATAAGCTTAAAGATCTCGATACTGATGTGACAAAAGCACAGGGTGTACTAAGTTCAGAGGGAACAGGGAAAATAGACCAGCTAAAAAATGAATTACAAAATACCCAAAAATCAATTCAAAATGATTTACAACAAATAGCATTGTTACCGGGAGCTTTAAATGAACAAGGACTTACTATATTCAAAGAAGTCTATAATCTTTCAAAAGATATCATTGAACCGGCTGCCCAAACAGCGGTGGCAGCGTATAACAAAGGAAAAGAAATTAAC
>NZ_CM000745.1:5694799-5699696 GCF_000161455.1 Bacillus pseudomycoides DSM 12442 | reverse complement strand
GAGAAGAAGGCATTGAACAAGGGAAAGTTCAATTAATACGTGGTATGCATAAGAATGGTATGCTGTTAGAAGACATTGCGAAATTCACTGGTCTAAGTACAGAAGAAATACGAAAACTACTATTATAATACGTACTATTACAAAAGCTTTGCGAAACAATTCGCAAAGCTTTTTTTTTATTTCATTCTCATTCTTTTTTCCTGGAAAGGTTGAATATAGGGTATCTTTGCACAACCCCCGAAAAAGGGGAATAAGCTTAATTCATAAGAATTTTAAACGTAATGTCAAAAAGTATACTTTTTGAAACTGAAATTTTTAAAAGAAACCCACAATCTTTATTTATAAGAGTTTTTGCAGTGATTTTTTGTTATTCCCCCTTTTCCGAGGGGAAGGGCAAAAACACCCTATTAAAGGTTTGATTGTAATTTCTCAACTTATACCTAATTTTTATTTGTATATCTTTCTTTACTATATGATATTCTTAAAAAACATAGTAAAAGAAATAAATTTTTAGATTAAGGAGATAACATTATGAAACTCTGGATTACTTTACTACTTTCTTTTCTATTGCTTGGCAATTTAGTGGGATGTACTACTCAATCTAACACTTCTAAAACAATGGAAAGTCAAGATACAAAAAAATACACTAAGGCATCCTCTATACAGTTTAAAAATAAGGAAATAAAAGAAATTGAGATTACATCTAATAAAGACCAAACATCAAAAATCCTTAATAACAGAGAAAATGTAAAGGATTTTGTGGATGGAATCAACCATGCGAAAGAAAAATCTTTATCAATAGACAAAGAATCGTTATCTTTTGTAGAGAACAAGATAAATGTGAAATTCCAAGATGGATCAGATCAAAAATATCTAGTTTGGATAACCGATAATGATACGGTTGTTACATTAGGAGAGCAAACGAGCATGGAACAAGTTCAAGTTCCAGGATACAAATTAACAGATAGTGATTCAAAGAAGTTAATAAACTTACTTAAAAATAAATAAAAGGTGGACATTTTGTCCACCTTTTATTTATTTTAAACGAAATTCAACTAAAATCTCCAGTTGGACCAATAAACGTATATTTGTTTTAAGACAATTTGTATTAGTCTAGTTAAATTACAAATCCAGTACCTATTGGCTTGTCCGCAAATGGTGTGCTAAATCCTTTAAAGACTAATTCAACTCCTGAAGTATCATCTGGCAAAGGTGGTGAAATCACGAAGTTGAAGGTCATATATCCTGTTGTACCGCCTCCTTGGGACCGACAATCGTATATAACTTAGTTATCTATCCTTTTTTCAAATATGCTTTTCACAAAACTTTCCTTGTGGTTGGTATATTCATTTATCCCCGTAGAATGCCTCTTTAAATAATCCAATTTTATGTTGATATATTCTTTGTGTGCATTTTCATTCGCATTTAAATAATCTCTAAAAAAAATTAAGTTTTTCCATAGTTCTTTTTCAAATTCTACAAGGTGAATATAATGGGTTCTTTCTTCATAAGTGTTATCTGTAAATTTCGCAAATACAATTTCATTAGGTTTTTCTACTCTTAACCGAAGGAATCCAATGCTCTTTAGCCCGTTTATAATGGAAGAATTTAATGTGCCTAAATCATCTACTGCTACTAATATGTCCAAAATGGGTTTTGCTAACATATCTTTGATTGCTGTACTACCGATATGTTCAATACGATTTTCACTAATACCTGTACATTGGTATATTTCCTTTTGTACTTTTAAAAATTCTGTACTCCAATCAGCGGTGTATGGAACCACTTTTACTTCATCTTTTTTTAATCCTAATCCCATTCTTTTCTCCTTCCAACATTAGAGATTATTAAATTAATTCTATGATTCATGGTTTAACCCTTCTCAAACTAACCCGCACCTTTTAGTTGAATAAGTATGGGTATGACATTCCCTTATAAAATGATTTATATTTTTTTATAAACTTCTGAGTAGACCACTTTTAACTGTTCTCGTAATTCCTTTTTTATTCTTCCAACTTCTTCATGCGACGTTGTAATGAAGCTATAATGGCATCTTTGTTATTATCATCCAGCTCACGTTTCACTTGTTTCGGTGTAGGAACTTGCATAATTTAAACATGATCTACATAATGAACGAATTATACTAAATATGTAAGCTATTATTTATATTTCTAATATCTATAAAAAGAGAGGATATTCGTCTCTATATTGAACGAACAATCCTTTCTTCATAATACTCTAATTAATGTACGTTTAGACACATTTTAGCCGGTTCCCTGTACGTTAAGGAATTAGTTTGTATTATTTTTCATTTGATTTATCCTTAAAAAGAACGTTGTATGTTTCATCTTTTTCACTCAATGTAGCGAAAACAGGAAAAATCCACAGGAATAATGGATCTACGTTGAGTAATCTCGTTCCTGAAAATTGTCTTAATGTATCAGCTGACAGATATTGAGTTTGAAGACAATACGGGCAGTCTTTCCCTTCTCTTTTAAAGAACAATGACCATACCTGCAAAGCATTCCATCTTCTTTTGCAATTTGTGCAACACGTCATAAAAACTTCCCCCTTCTATATTTATCGCTTAAAACTTATAGTTAGAGTGTTTAAGTCTACTGTTCCTATATGCTGTACAGAGGTTTATATACTTATACCGCTTCCTTAATTGCAAAACATAACTAAAAGGTAAAAGAAAAGACACCTTAAGGTGCCTTTCTCCGACTTGTTAACCACTTTAATTTTAATAATATGTATTGGACTCCCATCCAAATATAATTTTACCATATTTATCTATATTTTTATTGAGAAAATACCATTCAAATCAGTATTTGGTTTATTCGGGTTTCTTTTGTTTCAAGAAAGATGTTAATACAAATTCTTTTTTGAATACATCATAAGAAAAACGGCAAATCACTTCTTCAGTATATAGATCCCATATAAAAGTTTTGTTTTTTGTATTGTTTATATTTTCTGTTGTTCCTTCTCCTTTTTCCCCGTCAAAAGCAGCGATAACTTCATCATAAGTCATATATTGTTTCAATGAATTATATGATTTAAGTTTGTCATAATAATTTTTATTGGATTTGAATTCCTTTAATTCTCTTACCCCTTTTTCTAGGTCTTTTACTTTTTTATCGTTATCATCAATAATCTTGTCTACTTCATCCTCTGAAAAGGTTTTAACATCATTATTACTTACAACAGATTCAGTAAGTTGTGATGCAAGTAATCCTGTTCCAAAGAACAAACAAATAGAAATTAAAAGGAATCTACCTGTAAAAACGAAGCTTTTTTTAGTTGGTAGTCCCTTTTTTAATTTTGTAAGTGGCTCCAAAAAGAAGGAATCGTTGCCGTACTCCCTAAAAGGATTTGCGCAAATATTAAATTGTTTAAATTTATTAATATGTTAAAATGGAATAAAAAGGATTAGTATATAATTAAAATATAGTTCTAAAAAAGAAGGTGTAATATATGCAAAGATCTACATTTGGTTTAATTAAATCTTTTACAACGCTTTTTTCTATTTTTCTGTTAGTCCAAAATGGATTACTAATGTTTTTAGACTATTGGAATGGACGAGAAGTATCTCAAGGTAAAGTTATTATGTTTGCTGTAGGAATATTATTGTTAGGAATATCTATATTTCTACATAAATTTAAAAACATTCCATTAAAAAACAGTAATTAAATTTTTATATTCAATATTTGTTTATCCCTAGCTTATTGCTAGCTTTTTTACTGCTGATAATGATGCGTTATGTAGACCTCACAGATAGATATGGGTATACAGTTCTTCTTTTATGGTACACTTCAGTAAAAGGGGGGTAAGAGGTTTGAAAAAGTGGATTAAAATCACATCAATCTTAGTTATTGCTATAGCAGTTGGTATTTTTACTGGTTACAAAGTCAGTACGTATGCAGGTTCAGACGTTAAGGAGAAGCAGACTGAGAGAATTAAAGGGGAAGAGGTAATACTTGACCTCAATTCTGATCGTCATATAATCAATGCAATGCACAAAATGACTCATCAAAAAGTATTATCTCACGAAAAGCAAGGATTTATCAAAATGACTCCAGAAAACATCGGAAAAGTACGTCGAGCGATTGATGAAAGTAATAGTGGAACCTTACAACATAAAGAACAGTACCTCAAGATTTTGGTTCGTTGGTATGAAGGCGATTTCTCTCAATCGGTTGAGGAGCATAATTTATTATGGGAATGGGACAATAACAGCACTGGTAAAGCATACGAATTAGCGACACCGGAACAAGAAGAAGCATACATTCTAGAACAAGCGAAGTCTGAAAAACAATAAAGGGTATCGTCACATCGGTATCAAGCTAATAAAAAGAAATGCCCTCTAAAATGAAAAAATACGCTATTCTTTTTGTAGAAATATACAGAAAGGATGGCGTTTTTTATGCGCTTTTCGATTCAAGATGAGTTTCATTTGTTTGCTGAAGAACTACAGCGATATCTATCTCCACATATTCTTCAACAACTTGCACAAGAGACAGGCTTTGTAAAACGTAAAAGTAAGTATGGCGCACGAGATTTGGCTGCTTTATGTATTTGGATCAGTCAACATGTAGCAAGTGATTCCCTCACCCGATTATGTAGTCAACTTTATGCAAATACAGCTACACTCATGAGTCCAGAAGGACTTAATTAACGCTTTAACCAATGCGCTGTTTTATTTCTACAGCGTATATTTTCTCTTTTAGTCAAAAGCCAACTAAACGATTCGTCTCAGATCCAAAACCAATATACTTCGTATTTTCAACGTATACGTATTTTAGATGCTACTATTTTTCAAGTACCCAATCATTTAGCTCCTATTTATCCTGGTTCAGGAGGATGTGCACAAACAGCCGGTATTAAGATTCAACTAGAA
>NZ_CM000745.1:5683316-5694699 GCF_000161455.1 Bacillus pseudomycoides DSM 12442 | reverse complement strand
CCTGAGCCACAAATCCGTCTACATCAGCAATGCGTTCTTCATATGTCATATGATCCAGAATATCCTCAAGGTATGTATCTTTATAGCTGTAGTATTTTTCTTCAAAAGCTTCAACAAGTTTCTGCCAAGATTTCAATGTTACTAAAACTGCATTTGTATCTTGTCCATTTAGACTACGTTGATTACGAATAATAAATGATTGTCCCATCTTTTTCACCTCCTACATATAAATCCAGAAATATATGCCAAAACACTATAAAATATACCAATTATGATTATATCAAATCGAAATTTAATGAAATATGCCCCTTTAAGAGAAAAAATGAAAAGATGAAATGCACGTTAATCCCTTGTGTATCAAGGGATTTGAAGATTTATCGATTTTTTTTTATGGACATCATACCGCTACAGATTTTCATCTTTCTAGAAAATCAATAAATTATTAGAAAGAACCTCATAAACATTGATATAACAATGTTTATGAGGTTCTTTTATAAATACGAAAGGGACATCATATAGCTGTAAGTTTTCATGTTTTCAGATATAAAATTATTTATAGAATAGCCTTTAAACGTTGGTATTAAAGCGTTTGAACTCAAAATTTCAAATTTTATAAGGGACATCATATAGCTAAATCCTTTTCATCTTTTTATAAAAAAAGGGACATCATACCGCTACAGGTTTTCATGTTATATAAATAGCCAAAAATACGAACAAAAGGCAGTGAATGTATGATGTCAAAGGGTTTATAGAACATTCACGTCATTCAAAAGGGACATCATATAGCTATGAGTTTTCATGTTTTTAGATATGAAATTATTCATAGAATAGTCTTTAAGCGTTGATATTAAAGGATTCAATCTCGAAATTTTAAATAGTAAAAGGGACATCATATAACTAAGACCTTTTCATCTTTGTATGAATGAAGGACATCATACCGCTACAGATTTTCATATTATATAAATAGTTGAAAATGCGAACAAAAGGTAGTGAATGTATAATATCAAAGGAGTTATAGAACATTTTCATTATTCAAAAGGGACATCATATAGCTCGAAATTTTCATGTTCCATATTGGAATTACAAAAGAACCTCTTTTTTAACATTTTTGTGCAGTTAAATGGGCAATGATAGAGCTACAGATTTTCACGTTTATGAAAAAAGTTAGGATATTACATTAGCCTTGGAATTAAGTTGTATTAGGATTTTACAAATTAAATTGGTCTTGTATAATCATTTACAGGGATAGGTATGAATACTAAGACCCTGTAAAGGTGTAACGTAGAAAATTTAAAATAGAATATTCTAATTACCTTTCTTGTTATTTAGAAAGGGACATCATATAGCTAAGTATTTTCACGTTTAGATAACATTTATTAAATTTATGTAAGGAGCAAAATATATATGGAAGACGTTCTACAATTGTTTAGAGATGCATTATCAATAACAGAACCACTTTATAAACAGAACGAGCAATTGTGGCATAAATGGAATTCTTACTATGTAGACGTTGAAGCAGATAATAGTAAAATTGTAACTTCAGAATACCTTTCTCCATCATTCTCAATGCTTGTACAGTGGGTGAAGCAGCAACAAGGAAAGGGCATTTCAGCTTTAGATATATTCAAAAACATAGATGCTTACAAAGTAAAAATTCATGAGACAATAGATGTCTTTATAGCCCAAGAGTTTCGTAATGAAGAAACAGTTAATACAATAACACATACACCAGTGATTGAACCTACTGCGAATATAGCGCATGAAAATTATTTAGAAGTAAATAATTCCGCCGTTTATTATAAGTTAAGAGATGGGATAGCAAAGAATCAATTTGAAGAAGATGAAAATACAAAATTAAAATCATATCCCATTGAAGCGAAAGATAGTAATGGAGTAGCACAGCTTTCATCTCATAAAGACGAAGATTTAAGGTTAACAAATATTGAAGAGGCCGCAAGATGGAACACATTAGTAGATGGTGTAATGAGTAATATGGATGATTTAACAGCGGACGTATTAGATACCATCACAATTCAATGGCTAAATGAAGCAAATTCACCTGATGAATTTATTGATTTTTCATATGAACAAGTTTTAGAAATGTGCAGTATTTCAAAAGCAAAAGCAAATGGTGTTGAATATTATAGAGTGGAAGATAAGATTAAGGTAGCTAAACGTATAGCAGCTCTAGCAAGTATTTTTATATACTTAAACGATGAGAATGAAGTAGTTGTACTAAATGATCGCGCTGAAACAGGTAAACATTATGAGGTGAAGCGTGAAGTCATTAAACGGTTATTTGTATTAGATTCTGTAGTGCTTTGGAGGGATAAAAATACAAATGAATACATGGGTATAGAATCGTGCCGAATTAAACCGGGCAGTTTCTTATCCAGTTATCTATATGGATCTAATAGCACTACAGCACTATTATCAAAAAAGGCCCTTGAATATAATAGCTATAGACACAAATATCATAAAAGATTAATTCGTTATTTGACATGGCAGTGGAGAATTCGTCAAATGTTTTCTAACTTAAAAAGGCCATATTCTATAGGGGGAGATAAAGGGTTATTAGCAGTAATGGGCATTAACCAAAAGCAAAAGCCTAACCGTATTCGTGATCAATTAGAAAATGTTTTAAGTGATTTAGAAAAAGAAGGTGTAATTTCTCATTGGGGATATGATAAGGAGTTAGATGAGGATCAATTGACGAAGAAGAATTGGTTTAAAAAATATTATTCACAGTTAGGAATAGTAATACTACCACCTAATGAATTAATTCGTTCAATGGAAAACTTAGCAAAGAAGAAGGATACTGATGTAATTCATTCAACGGAAAGCCTAGTAAAGAAGCAGACTATTGATGTAATTCATAGGGATAATCAGCCAGTAAAAACTGAAGAAAGGCCCTTAGATATAAATAGAAATGAACAGTTAATTCGGGATAAAATAGAATTTATGCATCGGAGAAAGAACATAACTATGCGGGAGCTCTCAGCAGAGATAGGCATATCACAGCCCACTCTTTCAAGATTCTATAATAAAAAAACAAAGCGTCTCTCTGGAACTGCGAGAGACAAATTAAATCAATGGTATAAAAGACAAATGATCATCGATAAAATGTAAATTTAAGCTAAAAATTAGTATTGAAAAGAGTCCTAGAAATAGGACTCTTTTTAATGTAGTTATTGAATTTTCCGGTTTTAAAACGAAATATAGAAATATCCCTTTTTAGAAATAGGGATATTTCTATATTCTAAGTCTTTGTTAATAATTTGAATTTCTTTTCCTCCTGTAGATTCACTTGTTTTTGCTCATTATTAGGTAAAGAAACAGGAGTATCTTCGCTATTTCTGATAACAAAAGTAGGGATATATAGAAATATCTACTTATAGAAATAGGGATATTTCTATAAGTTGTATAGAAGATTATAGCAGTGATATGTGGTACATGTAATAGAGTTATAGAATTAACGGATAATGCCTAAACCATTGATGTCAAAAGAGATTAATTACAATGAAAATGAAACTAAAGAATATTCCTGATTTTGAATAGATCCAAAGAATGGCGCTACTAGCTCAAAAACAATGGGGTGTTACTACTAATTAGTGGCGTAGTGTTATTGTAGCTAAGTACAAGGAAAATATTAAACAGTTAGCTGTAGAGATAAAACGATTGATGAAGGTGTTAAGTGACAAAAAAGTTGTTTAATTTACAATAAAGTCATTTAATTCTTATTGGACTAACAGGCAGGTTAGTTGAAGAGTGTTAGTTAACTTGTGTTCAACAATTGGGCCATTTAACAGCATAACTTTTTCAGGTAAACAAATTAAAAACGTTAATGTGAAATGTAGTTACTGAACAACCTAAAATTTTTCAGATAGTATGAAGTTTGTGAAAAAGGGTACTTGAAATTATTGGTATAATAATAAAAAATCATTAATGGAGGAAGTCTATGAAATTTGTACTTATATTTGGTCCGCAAGCAGTTGGTAAAATGACAGTAGGGCAAGAGTTAGCTAAAGTAACTGGATTGAAATTATTTCATAACCATATGACCATTGAATTACTTGAGCCCTTATTCAGCTTTAGCCCGGAAATGTGGAGGTTGTCAACTTTATTTAGAAAAGAAATATTCAAGGCAGTGGCTGAGAGTGAACTGGAAGGTTTGATCTTTACATATGTGTGGGCTTTTGATCAACAAGAGGATTGGGACTTCGTAGACCAGACATGTGAAATCTTTGAATCCCAGGGTGCCACTATATATTTTGTGGAATTAGAAGCCGATATGGACGAGAGGCTGGAACGAAATAAAAGTCCGCATCGACTTGAGCATAAACCTACCAAAAGAAACGTTGATTGGTCGGAGAATGAACTAAGGGATTCAATGGAAAAATACAGATTGAACTCCCATAAAGGTGAAATTAAAAATGAGAACTACATAAAAATTAATAATACAAATTTGAGTGCTGCAGAAGTAGCTGAAATAGTGTCAAAAAGGTTTGAATTATAAAATCACGTGAATGATCTTCAATTATCGGGCGCTTTAATGGAGGAAATATCATAGAAATGATCAAACTTTTTTATAAAAATCTCATACTTAGTTAAAAAGAGTAACTCCATTTTGATCAATCTTTTTTTCAAAATGGAGTTTTTGTTGTGGCTGTTAAATAAAGCTTTGTGACTTCATTTTTATCAAACTTTATTCCAAAGCAACACAATCTTTATTCTAAAGCTACAATTAAAGGCTTTGTTAAATAGTATTGTTGTTTTTCAGGTATAAAATATAGGAACGTCCGATTTGGACGTTCCCGTTCTTATTCCATTAAAGCCCCCTATAATGAAATAACTGTAAAGCTAATGAAGCTTTTTAAAAGCTGCGTTTCCCTGCCCAAGCTCCTTGCATTTTACTTAGGAATACAATTTGCCCAATATGATATGCGTCGTGCAATGCTAAACTCTTCAGTTCAATCACTAATGATCTTTCTCCAGGGATCTGTCTATACAAATCTTCTTGTTCTGATTTTGCTAGTATTTTTTCAAGTTCACGATGAACATAAAAGTATTCTTGTTTTGTTTCCTTCCAATTTTGAAACGTCTCAGTTGGTAATCGAAATGTAGATTTATTATCTTCTGCCTGTGGCTCATTCGCTGTTTCACCAAGAAATCGCACCAGAAGTCTCTTTTTATAGAAAAGTAAATGACAAACTAATTCCCAAATGGAATTCATTGCCCCCTCAACTGGTTTCCAAATTGCCTGTTCAAAAGTAATATCCTCTAGCACTTTTTCAAGTGGTGGAAACCAGTCTTCTTCATCTAAGCAGCTTGCCCATTGTTGTAACAATAGTGTCTTTACATCCATTTTCTATTCCCTCCAATTTAATCCCTTTAATAGATAATCCCTTTGGTCAAAATCCATTTGTGGCGTGTTGTAGATAGCTATTAAACTGGTCCTTTAACGGAACAATGAACGTTCTATTATTCGTAAAATTCTAATAACTTTAGTTTATCATAAGTTGTGTTAACTGAGAAAGAACAACTGTCTAAAAACATTTTGGTTATCGTAAAGTTATCTTTTATATGTTTGATGGTGTCTAAGAATTGGAACCAGCTCAAATAATGGTCTAGATATTTAGTCGCTACACTATTAAAACGCTTCATCCAGCTCTTTAAACGGCTGTGATAACTATTTACATTCTGGATGTAATAAATCCCTTTAAATCGCTCCCTTCCATTTGCTTTCAAGCGATGATGCTCAATTCCTTTTTCTTTGGCATAAGTCATAAACACCCGCCAAGCATCCGTACACAGAACATTTTGTATTGATAGTTTGGAACCTAACGCTTCGTCCAAACTCTTTGTTATAATACGCCCTTTTCCTATTGTTTTGGAAAACGTTCTCTTTTGGCGGTCTCTGGCTACAAGAACGCATACTTGGTCCCTACTTATTCCTCTAAACTTTGAATTACCACCGCATAACCTTGGTTTTCGACCTTGGATATTCCGTTTTCTTTTCTCGGAATAGAGGAAATAGGTTTCATCCATTTCTACTATGTCTTCGAAAAGTTCAAAATCCATCTGTTTCAATGCAAAATCAAGTGGTGTAGTTATTTCATTAAAGGGCGCTTTTCTGAAATAAGGAGAGCGTCTTTCTTCATGAAAAGGGCCAGTTTGTGGAATAAGATTAGCAGGGTAGTTAAAAAGCAGGAAGTTTACTTAAAAATGTAGAATCTCGATAGAGTTATAAGGATTTTTTTGAATCTTTAACTATTTAGGGGGGAGATTACTTTGAAACGAATTGACTTGCTTTTAAACGTACTAGATTCAACATTCGATAAAGAGAGTTGGTATGCACCGTTTAAACATGCTATAGAAGGACTTACAGCCGAACAGGCTATCTGGAAACCATCTGAAGAGGCAACTAATACCATTTGGGAAAACGTTAATCATCTCATTTATTATAAAGAGAGACTTGCTGCAAACTTGGAAGGCCGTGAATGGACACATAATCTCGACGGTGATGAAACCTTTTATCTTACCAATCAATCTAATGATGATAAGGAATGGAAGAAAGTCGTTGAACGTTCTGAAAATGCTCAACGTAATTTAAGACAGGCATTGAGTGCAATTTCCGAAAAAGAGCTTGAGCAAAATTCACTTGAGGAGAAATTACAGGACATCATGCTTCATGATGCTTATCATACAGGCCAAATTATTCAATTAAGGAAAATGCAGGGGTCATGGCCATCAAATAGTTGACTGAATCTTCTAGTTATTTCATTAAAGGGCACGATTGTGGAGCAAACACAGATAGAAAATGATTAAACTTTTTTATAAAAAATTATTCACTAGCAACAAACAACCTAAGCATTTTGATCAAACTTTATTACAAACCAACAGTATCTTCGCTATTTTTGATAAAAAAAGTAGGGATATATAGAAATATCCACTTATGGAAATAGGGATATTTTTATATCATAGGAAAAGAGCACGGCGATGATATGTGGTAGATATAATAGAATTAACGAATAATGCCTAAACCATTGATGTCAAAGGCGATTAACTAAAATGAAAATAAAGGATAATCCAGATTTTGAAGAGATAAAAAGAATGGCGCTACTGGCTTAGAAACAATGGAGGGGTTAATACTGATTAGTGGCCCAGTGTTATTGTAGCTAACGAAGTACAAGGAAAATATTAAACAGTTAGCTTTAGAGATAAAACGATTGATGAAGGAATATCATGAGGAAGTTGCAGCGGAGAGAGAAAAGAAAAAGTCGTGGAGGAAGTTCTGGTGACGATATTTTTTTTAACCACAAAAATATAGAAATATCCCTATTTCTATGTAGGGATATTTCTATATCTCTTTTAATAATTTAAATTTACTTTTCTGTTCGGGAGTTAATTGATTTTCTACATAATGATGTATAAGTAAATCTATTATTTCATGAGCATATTTCTGATTAGTGAGCTTCATTAGTGCTCCAAGCTCTTCATGAGATTGGCTAGAGATTTTAATACTGCTCTGTTGGTTTTTAAATTCCTTTTCCTCTTACTCATTTTTAGGTGAAGAAACAGGAGTATCTTCGCTATTTTTGATAAAAAAAAGTAGGGATATATAGAAATAGGGATATTTATATGGTGCGGGAAAAGAACACAGCGATGATATGTGGTAGATGTAATAGAATTAACGGATAATGCCTAAACCATCGATGTCAAAAGAGATTGACTACAATGAAAATGAAACTAAAAGGATACTCCTGATCTTGAAGAGATAAAAAGAATAGCGCTACTAGCACAAAAATAATGGGATGTTACTACTGATTAGTGGCGTAGTGTTATTGTAGCCAAGTACAAGGAAAATATTAAACAGTTAGCTTTAGAGACAAAACGATTGATTAAAGTGTTAAGTGACAAAAAAGCTGTTTAATTTACAATAAAGTCGTTTGAAAAATAATAAAGTTGTTTAATTCTTATTGGACTAACAGCCAGGTTAGTTGAAGAGTGTTAGTTAACTTGTGTTCAACAATTGGGGCGGATTTTTGAGAATCCCTCTCAAAGAGAGTTAGTTATGGTAAAATATTGCGAGTGAAATCAGGTTCTTAACGATTTTATCAAGTATCAGGCAAAATAATTCAGAAACGAAGAAGGGACAGTACTAACATGGAAAACGTATCAAATGTAGATAAATTGGTAGCAATAAAATCTTTACAATCGACAATCAGTAAACTCGAAAATGCCTTGTCACAGATGACTCAGAAAGGCACAAATACTACCTTAGTAAAGAAACGACTCAAAGCTGTTTGCATCGGCTTAGCAATGCTAGAAAACGTTTGGAATCAAAGGCCCCATCATTACACCCAGGAAGAATTAGCAGAAGCTCGCAATGTTCTTACTGGTTTGCTTCCATCAATTGATAACATTTATGATAAGTCAAAGGCTGGTAGTCCCCAAAGAACGCTTTTAGAAAGGAGAATAAAAGCGTTGAAACTAGCTATCCAAGTGATTGACAATTTTCCTAATAAATAACTTATTTAACTAAATAGAGTAACGAGTGCTTTAGTTCCATAAGAATTAAACAACTTTAAAGAGCTTTACGACAAAAAAATGTAGCAAGGCTCTTATATTTTTATATCGAAATTAAATAACTTTATTATCACTTTACATAAGGAATATCATGAGGAAGCTGCAGCGGCAAAAGAGAAGAAAAAGTCGAGGTGGAAGTTCTGGTGACGGTATTTTTTTAAACTACGAAAATATAGAAATATCCCTATTTCTTAATAGGGATATTTCTATATTTCTAGATCTCTGTTAATAATTTAAATTTCTTTTTCTGTTCAGGAGTTAATTGATTTTCTACATAATGATGTATAAGTAAATCAATTATTTCATGAGCATATTTTTTATTAGTGAGTTTCATTAGTGCTCCAAGCTCTTCCTTAGATTGACTAGAAATTTTAATACTGCCCTGTTGGTTTTTAAATTTCTTTTTCTCCGGTGTTACAACTGAATCCTCGTTTGGGATATAAGGATCTGTTGGATTAAAATTGCTCTTTTTTCTGACTAATAATCCAGGAGTTTTTGCCATGTTATACACCAACCTTCAAACTTTCAAAAATATTGATACGAGACAATAATTCATCACTAATCTTTTCGTATAGTTCTATTACATTTAAATCATGTCTATCATTTTCAGTAATACCGTTTACATCAAACCTTTTAATACGTTCCATCTGTGGAACGATATTTTTAAATAGGTTTTCTTCACCAAAAATTTCACGAGCATTTTCCATAATGTATTCATCCACTTTACCATTATTTTTTAATAGCACTGGAAGAATACCTACAACTTCAATATCAAGATCATATTGCTCTTTTAATTTTATTAGTTGGTTAATGTAGTTTTCTGCACCTGTAAGAGAACGTTCTTGTGTTTGTAGAGTTATAAGAACATAATCAGAAGCTACAACTGCATTTTTTGTGACTTCAATTGACATAGGTGGAACATCGATAAATATGTAATCGTATTTATGTTTTATTTTCTCAAGTAATCCCTTAAAGTAGAAATCTTCTTCTGCTTCCGAAGAACAAGATTTATATAGAAATTTTGCGAAATCTTGAAAATCAACATAAGAAGGAATTAAATATAAATTTTCCATTATTTCAATTTCTAATCCATCTAAATTCCCATCTTGAATTCCTTTCATTAATGTTTTATTTAAAGTTACCTTTTCATCAGGATTAAGGATAGATTTTGTTAACATTAGAGATTTTGTTGCATTACTCTGCGGATCAAGGTCAACGAGTAAAGTTCGTTTCCTCTTTTTTGCGAATTCATAAGAGTTTAATACAGCATTAGTGGTTTTACCAACGCCCCCTTTGTAATTCCCAACAGTAATTGTAATAGCCATTTATACCACTCCATTTATTATTTGAAAAACCCACATATATCCCTATTTCTATATTTTAGTAAAAGAATTATAGAAATAGGGAAGTATCTATTTATAGAAATAGGGATATTTCCCTATGTTATATAGAAGATTATAGCAGTGATATGTGGTACATGCAATAGAATCTGTCATTTATACCGCTCCATTTATTATTTGAAAAAGTCTTTATATCCCTTTATTTCATGCCCATCAAGTTAAAAGAAGCAAATATCTCAAAATAAGAGAATTGACAACTTCAGGTGAACTGTACAATTCTTTTTGTTTGGGGTGTTATAAAAAAGAAACAACCTTTCCTATAGTCGATGTTGTATGGGCTTAACTTGAAGGTAAGGACCTATTTCAATATTTTTGATAGCAAAGGTAGGAGTGTATAGAAATATCCACTTATAGAAATAGGGATATTTCTATATTATAAAGAAGGTAATACGGAAATATTTGGTACGCACAAAAGAAACAACTATTTGTACTACTCAGCTATTTTTTCAAAAGATCCTCCAATATCGCTATTTTTACATTGTAAAGAAGGTTGTAGCGTTGATATTTGGAACATGTAAAAGAAACAACCATTTATACCACTCCAGTTACTTTTCAAAAACTCCCCTATATCCCATTTCTGTATGTTTAATAATAAAAAGTAGGGATATATAGAAATATCTAATTATGGAAATGGGGATATTTCTATATTGTAAAGAAGGTTATAACAATGATATGTGGTACATGCAATAGGAGCATAGAATTAATGGATAATACCTAAAGCATTGATTTCAAAAGGGACTAGTTGTCTTTCATTCTATAATTAACAACGATCATTAATAGTGTAGAGTTGAAATAAAGTTTAATTGTTTATAAGACAGTTTAACCATTTATGTTGGAGGATTAGGCGCTTGCACACTTATTAATCGAAAGGCCTTACAAGCTGGAGTTAAAATTTCTCCCCAATTAAAAATCTTTCTTTTTGGGGAGAAGATAGGCACTTTTGTATTAGAGCAGGTGCTTTAGGATTTGATTATAAATCAGATGGTGTTCTCTAAAAGATTTTGATTCCCCCTCCTTTGTACGAAGGTTAGCCAAAATATCGATTAAACATTAGGATACTATCTCTCTTTTTTTCTATTTCTATATTTATGATAACTAAAGCAAGGATATATAGAAATAGGGATACCTCCCTATTGTGAAGAAGGTAAAGTAGATATATGTGTTATATGTAATAGAATCTTTCACTAATCCTACTCCAGTTATGTTTAGAAAGTCCCCCCTATATTTCTATTTCAATATTCGTGATAAAAAATAGGGATATAGGGAAATATCTAATTATAGAAATAGAGATATTTCTATATTGAAAAGAAGATTATAGCAGTGATAGAGGTGTTACATGTAATAGAATTATAGAAATAACGGACAATATCTAAACCATTGATTTCAAAAGAGAG
>NZ_CM000745.1:5682103-5683216 GCF_000161455.1 Bacillus pseudomycoides DSM 12442 | reverse complement strand
CCCCATCAACTTAAGAATTTTATAACGCCCCAAAAACAAGAATTCCATCTTACTACAGTTAATTATGAGAATTCTGTACGCTCAGATAATTTTTAACTTATTAATGTACAAGAACCTCTTTTTTGAATTTTAATAAATTCATTTTGTCATAGGGAAAATAAGATTTTACTGTTTTGCTGATGGTGGATGGATGTACTATTAGGGGTCACCATACATACCCATCAAGCTAAGGTTGATGGGCATGTATGGTGACCTAAAATGTATCCATTTGAACAACTAGTGTCCAAACTGTGTTCAAAGGTACAATTTTTTTATATGATGACCCCTATTATTGCTCTACACCGTTTGTTAAATAAAACAAGCTATATTTATTAAGAAAGAATCCTTAGATAAAGATTCGAAAACAGGAAAAACAAATATATAACAGAAACACTTATTTGAAAAAATAGAAATCAGGAAGGGGATATAATACCATCCATCCAATATTTATGAATGTAATAAAATCTAATTTCAAAGGATGTGATCTCATTGAAAAGAAGATTTAAATATTACGTAGGTGTATTCACAGCAATAATTGCATTTTTATCATTTTCCACTGAGGGACTTGCAGCTACTAAAGCGGTTAATATTAGTTATGGTCAAAGATTGAAATCAACTTCCTTAGTATATTTAAAAGGTGGAACTAAATTTTATTTAGGATATAGTCATCGAACGAACAATCGCAACCCAGTTCAAGTATATGTAAAAAATAATGAAACAGGTAATACAGTTTTTGGTCGGACCATGACTCCTACAGGAGATTTAGGTATAACACTAATAGCTCCTTCTTCTGGTTACTACCGATTATATTTAGAATGTGTTGGTACTTCATGTAGTGCAGACGGAATTTTGCGTTGGTAACGTTATGACAAAATTATTTTTCAATTAAACATACACGGGGTAGCACCACACATCCATCAACTTAAGAAAACAGGTCACCCCCCATAACGAAAAAATGAGCTCTTTTATTACAAATTAGGACAAAATCTGGTTCTGGGGGAGTTATATTTTCTTAGCTTGATAGCCATGGGGTACCGCCAGCATTTTGGAAAAAAGCCACGTTAACCTAAAAAT
>NZ_CM000745.1:5679936-5682003 GCF_000161455.1 Bacillus pseudomycoides DSM 12442 | reverse complement strand
TGAGACGTTATGTCTACTAATCTCGTATAGAACATACATGAAAAAACTGTAAAAACTATTACTAAATCAAATCACGATCTCCATTAACAAACTTTGTAGTTTCGTTCCCGTATAATACTTTCTTTGGATTTATAACTATAATTAAAACCGCAACTATTAAATAAAAAATTGCATTATACATAATTAATTCAATTAATTGTCCATTTATTATGCCTATAAAAAAATTAAAGAAAAAGTGGATGATCATTGGAATAATTAAATTTCGATTTAAATTATAAAATGTTGTCATGACAATTGTAGTAGATATAATTGTAATCATAAAAAACAAAATATATTTGATTAAATTACTGCCTGTAAAACCTGTAGTAAACCATATAGGTAAATGCCACATTCCCCACCAAAAACCAATAATTATTGAAGATTTTAATGGCGAATATTTTTTTTGAAGCTCCATTAGTGCAAAACCTCTCCACCCTAATTCTTCTCCTAGTGGTCCGGACACAATAGTTTTAATAAAGTAATAAATTAACACACCCCATGTAGTTCTATTAAAAATCGAGTTTGCTTCACTGTTAATCGACACGAGAAACAACATTGTCAAAAATATAATTATTTGAATCATACTTACAGTAAGAACTATGGGGAAACTAAGTTTATTTTTAAATCTAGCTTTTAAGAATCGAATAAAACTCTGTTCAGGATAGAGTTTTTTAAATAGCAATACAAAAGCAAAAGTGGAAGACCAAGCTGATATACAAAGCATTACATCAAAAATCCACACTGGAAAATTTAATAACTTTATGACTCCTACAAGAAGAAACAGTGGCCAAAAAATAATGTTGGTTAATAATATAAAACTTACCACTGGTTTTTTCAGTTTTTTATCTCCATTCACATACAATCCCACCTTAAGTTAAATTTTTAAAATACAATAATGTACCTATTCAGTACATCATTATAATAACGCTGAATTTTCTTTCTATTCTAGCTGTATTTTTTTCAAAATATTACTAGTCGATTAATATAATACATTTTTAACTGCTTATAACGGGATTTATGTTAATAACACCTTATGGTGTGGTAAAATTTAGGTGTTCTATTAATGTGAATATACATGAAGTTTAGAAAAGAAAGAGGAGGATTTTTATGGTCGATAATTATATAAATGAAAAAGATCATCTTTTTTATAAAAAACGTTTTTATAATGTTTTAACCTCAATTCCTTTTGTAGTTATCACTCTGATAGTAACCTATTTATCAAATTTGGGATTAACTTTTTTTGTAACCTTAACTGGAATTTCAGTAATAACTTTATTAATTCAGTTCATTTATTATTATTCAAATTGGAAAAAATGAAATCAAAAAACAGGTAAACAATATAAATTAAACTACGGATAACGTGAATTATGTAAATAAAAAGGAAAGCCTTATTATAGAGGCTTTCCTTTTTATTTAGGTTCTGAATTGATATTAATTAAATCATTACTTATTGACGTATAACCAAGAGCTTGTACATGTATATGATTATGTAGCATTTTACCTTTTATATTCCATTTTAAGGACCATCCATCTGTTTCATCAGTATCATATCCCAGCAGCTTTCTTTCTTTCCATGTAGCTGTACCTGTTGGTACAAGCCAAAACAATATAGTTTCTGTATTTTTAGCTTTCACGTATATAGTGATTTCCTCAGTTCCCAGCGGAACACTAACCCAGTTATTTATTTCAGGGATATTTGTATATGTCTTTATGATTTGGGGAGTAGGCTCTTGTACCTGTTGTACATTACCTAAATGCAAAGAACTCATAATACTATACAAGATAAAGCAGTTACCAATAAACATAGATCACCTCATTAAGTAGTATGCTTTAAAGGAACTTTCGATAGTCTGAATTATGGGTTCTGGTGCAAAAACCATTTGATAGAGATATAGAACCTACATGGCCTATTCAATGACAGATTATGATGCAATTCCAAATAACTTATGTATGAACCCAACTTCATTTTGAGCAGACTTCACCTGTAGGTTAAGTTGTCCTTTTTTCATCATATGCATGGCTTCAACG
>NZ_CM000745.1:5675791-5679836 GCF_000161455.1 Bacillus pseudomycoides DSM 12442 | reverse complement strand
GCGTTCTCTTTGTTGTTGTCTGAGATGTGACCATTTTTTATTTGTTTGACGGATTTGTCCATTAACTTTTATATGATTTTTCATAGACAAGCCTCCTATTACTGTCAAAGCGAATATATAACTATCGTAGCACACTAAATTCAGAAAAGGGAAAGAATCCCCTAGTGAAGATTTCTGTGTTTTTTATTTTTAATTTCGGTACGTGAAATTATTTATATTTGGCTAAAAAAAGCCCCTATAAATGGGGCTAATTATTTTACAAGATATTGTTGTACTTCTTTTATTAGTAGCTCTGCACCTTCTGGGCTTAATGTAATCTTGCCGTTTGCAAGAGAAATATTCTTATCAGATACTTCTCCTGTTATTGCACAAGCACCATTCGCTTCATATTTTTTTAAGATGATTTTTTCACCTTCTACATAAATCTCTAACGGTGTCTTTTCTTGTATTGCTAGCGTGCGTCTTAATTCCATTGGTATGACTATACGTCCTAATGGATCTAATTTTCGCATTACTCCTGTTGATTTCATGAAACCTCTCCCTCATATAATCTATAGCTCTATATTTTATACCCTATGACATTTCTCATTGTAACAAGCTTTCTCCAAAGATTGAAAACATTATAAACCAAAAGCTTACAATCATAATAACAATCTCTTTACACCTTTGTGAAAAGGGATACTGTGTTTCTTCCATCTATCGATTCCTCCTTTTGTACAAAGATCTCCCCCATTAAAATGGTAAATCGTCGTCCGAAATATCAATTGGTTGACCTGAATTAGAGAATGGATCATCATTCTTTTTAAATCCAGAATTACTAGATTGATTAAATGAGTTCGAACCTTGATTACCAAAACTAGCTCCTACTGGCTGTTGATTAAATGAATCACGTTCTCCTCCACCACTATTACGTGGCTCTAAAAATTGTACGCTCTCTGCAACCACTTCTGTCACATATACGCGTTTCCCGTCTTGCCCCTCATAATTACGTGTCTGAAGACGACCATCTACACCAGCTAAACTACCTTTCTTTAGATAGTTTGCTACATTCTCAGCTTGTTTACGCCAAACAACCACTGAAATAAAGTCAGCTTCTCTTTGTCCCTGGTTTGTGAACGGTCTATTCACAGCTAGTGTAAATGTTGCGACCGCAACCCCATTTGGCGTGTAACGCAAATCAGGGTCCTTAGTAAGACGACCAACTAAAATTGTACGATTGAGCACAGTAATTTCCCCCTTAATAATTTTATAAGTATTATAGAACCTTTGTATGTGCTAAAATAACTAACGAAGGAAATGGACGAGATTTCCTTTGCTTTACGATCACTTAATACATAGCCCTTTGTTTGCTTTTTGCAAATGAAGGGTTTTTATTTTGCATATTTATTGTTATTTTCTAAAATGGCTAAACGAATTAATTTTAACTTCGTATCTTTGCTCAGTACTCCCCATTCAGATACATCAATTTTCATTTGCTATTCCTCCCATCCATCATTTCATTACACTAAATACACTGATAAAGAACTTTTATCCTCTTCATGTACATGCAAAGTATAATCTTTTCCTGTCGCTTCCAATGCTCCAAATAGCATCTTTTGATACCTAACATCCGCTATATCCATATCTACTTCACCATGATTCATGAGGTATTTTAGATCCATCATCATTTTTTTGATTTTCTTTTCCAATACCTTCACTCCCTCAAATAGTAATATTAGTGATATCACTTATATTGCCATTGTATTACTCGTTTTTCCAGTTGTCAATATAAGTAATATAACTTATAATACTTTTTATAAAGGAGTGATACTTATATGGCGATAAATAGAGATAAAAACACACCCGTTTTAGTTACAATTCCGAATGAACAATTAGAAAAAATCGAGAATTTTTGGCATGATAACAAACTAAAAAGTCGTAATGAAGCCATTCGTCAGCTCATAGAAAAAGGGTTAAGTCAAAAATAGTGACTTCCCTTTTTTATTTTGCTTGAAAATACACAGAATAGATTTAAGCTTCTTAAAACCTCCTATATTAAAGAATAAATCATCCGAGGCTAATTACATTAGATTGGATGTTAAAATTCCATACAAGCGAATTTGAGAAGTCGTTTTTGTTCAAAAATACAATTATCAACTGAGAAATGGAAATACCTTACTAAATGCGAAATAGAGCTGAAATTTTTCCAGCTCATGCGTTAATTCGTTCCGTATGCGTACAAGAAGGAAATTGAGAACAACCAAAAAACTTATTATCATTTTTCTTTGAATATCGAATGACTAATTGATTTTTACAAACCGGACATTTCCGTTCTGCTGGATTGACTTGCTCATACACATCTTTCGCTTTTTGTTCTGGATTCACTTTATTAATCAAATTCTGAAGTTCAAAACGATCAATAAGTTTCACCTGGCATGCTTTTGCTAACTCTTCTGCTTGTTTCGTATAAAAACTATTGGTCACAATCCATGCCTCATCAGCCTTGTAGTATGCTTTTCCTGCATACACCTCTTGTACAGCCCGAATCCCAACTCGATTCTTTATCCCATATCGTTTCGCCTGGATTACAATGCGATTTCTCCCTTTTAATATGACGTCCACACCGTAGTCACAAGAACGTTTTGTGACCTCTGGACGGTACCCAAGTTCTCGAAAGAGTGCTTTTAAATATACCTCAAATTGAAACCCATCCATTTTATCTATAAACTGAATATCTGACTTCGCCATACGCTTTAATACTCTTATCTCTTGGATGGTTCGGTGAACAAACATATAAGTACGAAAGAGAACATAAAAAATAAAAACATACATCAAAGCCTGTATCATGCTAGATACAGGCACAACTGGTATAAGTTGCCCGACTGGCAGATTAGACACTATGTTCCATCTCCTTTTTCTGTATTGGTACCATTCTTTTCTTTTGTTGTCCTTGCGGTTGCATATGAGGTTGTTGCTGTTTTTCTGTTGATTGTATGACCGCCTTCAGTACATCATTCCAATCTTTCTCCTGTGATGGAATATGCATTTGGACACGTGGTGTAATCGTTAAGGCTCCCATTTTTTCCGTAAATTCTTTCCCCGCTTTATCATTATCTACTGCGAGGACAATTCGATTCACGAGAAGTCCTTCATCTTTCGCCTCTTTAAATGTACGTAAAACTGTCTTCATTTTCAGACCATTCATACTGACAAGCCTTGCATTTTGTAGGCGGTTTTGTTGTAACGTCCAATACGAAAGAAGGTCAATTGGGCTCTCAAAATAATAAATGGATGTTGGTTTTCCAACATCCACCATAAATCCCGTATGCGGTTTTCCATTCGGCAAAATTTGTTTAAAAGAACCTCGCTTATTTTCCATCTTAACCGTCCCTTGACGCTCCGCACCTACTACATTTCCTGTTCCACCTTGTTCCCGCCATTTAAACACTACATTCTTCTTTTTATCTTGTGCAATCAAGTCTTGACCAATCAACCAATTTACTAAACGAGCGTCAATCTTCCGTTCATCAGTTAAATAGTGCTTAATGGCTTGTTTATCCTGGACTTCTAGATGCCCTGGATAACGAAAGGGCTCATCTTGTTTCGATTCTTCTTCCTTAGAAGATGTAAAAGTAGGATAATCACCAAAATTCACGTCTCGAACTGCTTCTTGAAAAGTCATACCATAGTACATTCTAGCAAAGCTAATCGCTCCATATCCCTTCTCTCCCCGGCTATTCCATGCATACATATTGTCACGAATTAACAAGCTATCGTGCTCCGTATGTCGATAATAGTTTCCCTCTTTTTGAAATTTCTCCCCTTTAGCTTCTAAATACGACAACAAATCCACATCTTTTGCTTTCATGACTTCCTCCTCTGCCAGTCGATATGTCATGTTGGCACCTCCCCTTGTTGTGAATGGTTTCAAGAATAAAAAAAGAGAACTGTTTGTATCAGTTCTCTACATCATTTATTTTCCAAATAAGAATTTTAATCGTTTTTCTTGCGTGCTATAAGATAAACGAGCATCAAATTTCTTCCCATTATTTTTGGACTCAACCCC
>NZ_CM000745.1:5674740-5675691 GCF_000161455.1 Bacillus pseudomycoides DSM 12442 | reverse complement strand
CCTTCCGGCTGTAGATAACCGCTACGACTGAGAATATACACTGACGTATTACTAATCGGCTTCCCAATCGGCACCGTATGGAGGTCAACCATAGACTCCGTGACAGGGCAGGCCGTGGCAAACACTGTTGTTTCGGTTGGTCCGTATACGTGAATGAGCCTGTCTTCTCCCATTGCCCTCAATGCTTTTCGCACATGTTTGACTGACACCATTTCGCCACCAAACAGAAGCTTTCGTAGCCCCTTTAAGCTTTCAAGGTCCACATCCACAAGCGTGTTGAATAGCGCTGTTGTCATGAACGAAATTGTTACCTGTTCTTCTTGGATTAGACGCGAGAGCCGGAGGGCATCTCCAACCGTTTCCTTCGGAACAAGCACCAGCCGAGCTCCATGAAGAAGAGATGCATAAATATCAAAGGTAGAACCGTCAAATGCATAATTGGACAACTGAAGGAACGTGTCTGTTTCTTTCACTTCCAAATAGCCGTTGTTGATGATCGTCCGGATGACATTCCGATGGGTAGTCAGATTTCCTTTCGGTTTCCCAGTAGATCCTGAAGTATAGACAATATAAGCCAGGTCTTCTGGTCCGGAAATCCTACCTAGATTGGACGAATCGCTTTCCTCTAAAGCTTCCTCAATTGTAAGGGTCTTCCCTTCATAGGTGTACGGAAGAACGCCTCCGTGAAGAATTACAAGTTCGGCTCCGCTGTCATCAATCATATATTGAATCCGTTCCGCCGGATAACCTGGATCGATTGGAAGGTAAGCAGCACCAGATTTAAGAATGCCCAGTATGCCTGCAATCATTTCAAACGAACGCTCCGTGAGAAGTCCGACCGTCTGGCCTCTCTTTACTCCCTGCTTTACCAAGCTACGTGCAATCTGGTTAGCCATTCCGTTGAGTTCCTTGTATGTGAGAACCTTATTTTCAAACACCAAAGCGACATTT
>NZ_CM000745.1:5671596-5674640 GCF_000161455.1 Bacillus pseudomycoides DSM 12442 | reverse complement strand
AACCAACGTAATTCAGGCATGTTATCACGATACAATTGTATAAAGTTATAGTTCTTTTTTTCTTCTTCTTTTTGCTTTTCTGTTTTCTCTTTTTCTTCTTCAAGCTCTAGTAACTTTTGAATTTTGTTCAATTCTTCGCTTGTTAATTCAACTGTAATCTTTTTTTCTTCTTGATTATCCAATTGCAACACCTCTGATACCATTTTTTTATTCCCTCCTATGTATCACAAGCTATGATACATTTATGTATCAACTTTGTTACATCGTATAACAAATAAATAGGCATGTAAATAATTATTTGTTACATCTTGTAACAAATATGTATCACAAGCTATGTTACATTTATGTATCACAAGCTATGTTACATTTGCTCTTTAAAAAGCCTTATTTATCAAGGTTTTTAGCCTGTCTCTTTCTATATCTCCTAGTAGGGCTTTTCTCCATACAATGGTTAGGTAGTATTTTTTGAGAAACCCACTCAAAAAATCTCCACCTTTCCTCCATTGCATTCCGAAATTCGGCGGGGGTTGGTATGTCGCCAAGCCGAACAGACCAAAAACAAGGACTTAGGTTGCTCGACTTGGACTAGCAATTGTACCCGCCGAACCGCCAGTTCTATCGTTCTAAGCAACAAGCTTACTCCATATTCAGTTACGTTAAATTCCTGGGGGCTAGCCCCCAACCCCCCCAGCCAGCACTCACACCCAAAAACAAGGAGATTTCTTTTTAGATTGGTAAATTTAGTATATTGTTATTAAAGAAGAAAGGAAGTTTTATATGAATTTATTAAAAAATATTAGATTACTATTTTGTTTTGAAATTTTAGTTGTAGCCTTCATTTGTACACGAGGTTATGTGAAATCGGATTGTCCTCTTTATATTCCAATTAGTATTTTTGTGTTAGCTATTGGTTTGCTTTCCTTTTTTGAATATAGAAAAAGGAAAGTGAATGAAAAGAGGTAGTTACATGGTGTGTGTCAACGGTACCGGACCGAACCCGTAAGGGGACGGGAGGATAAGGAGTTGACACACTAACTATGCAACCCTTTGGTGGTTTGTCAAAAGGTACCCTTTTGACCCTGCCAACCGGCGAGGGAGCCCCTCAAGGATTGAGGGGTTGGGGAGTTCGATTGATGGGGTCAAGGGGAAGAGTTCCCCTTGTAGGTGCGGACAAAGTCCGAGGTCTTTTTCTTTGCCATGCGGGGCATGGCGCGGCACCGCCGCCAAGCGTCGCAGACCCTTTTCATTGTGATGTGTAGCGGAGCGGAATGTCACAATACAGAAAAGGTTACTTTGCCAAAGTAACAAAGCTTTTGGTATAGTGGGAGCAAGGAGTTGATTCGTCATGAGCATGTCAGTTTCTTTGAAAAAGGCAACGAACAAAACCAATATCAAACACAATAATAGGACAATAAGCGAGAAGGAAAAAGAGCGAAATTCGCATATTGATTATTCACGTTCTGATGAAAATAAATATCTTGTTCAGAAAGATTTAAAGGAATTGTATCAAGAAGAGTTCGGAGAAGCGTTGGAGAAATATAATGCCAAACAAAAACGATCTGATAGAAAAATTGAGGATTATTATAAGCACATTCAGTCCAGTAAGAAAACTTCGCTTCAGCAAGAAATGATCATTCAAGTGGGTGATTTAAACGACTTCATTCGCAATGCCGATTATAAAAGAGCAAATGAAATTTTGTTAGAGTGGTTCAAGGATTTTGAGAAACGAAATCCTAATTTAAAAGTTTATAATGCGGTCATTCACAATGACGAGACAAGCCCTCATATGCATTTAAATTTTGTGCCTGTGGCGAGTGGATATAAGCGAGGACTTGAAAAGCAAGTATCATTTGACCGAGCCATTATGCAACAAGATTCAGCACTAGATAAAACTCGTCCTTTTGATGATTGGCGAGAAAAAGAAGTAAAGTTGTTAGAAAAAATATTGAAAGAGCGTGGCATTGAACGAAAACTAGTTGGTTCAAATGAATATAAAGATGTCAATGAGTACAAAGAAAAAAAGGATTTAGAAAGGGAAATTCAATGGCTAGAAGAAAAAATAGCCAAAAAGAAAGATGAACTTGTGAAAGTTAGTGAGCAAGTTCCTGAAAAGAAAATGAATCTAAAGAGTAAAAAGAAAGAGATTAAGACAGAGGTGAAACCTAAATTTATTGGGAAACCTGACATCATTGAAAAAGAAACAGGTAATTATGTTTATACACCAAAACAAGTTAAATATCTGGAAGATTTGGTAAGTGCAGCTGTCACTGTAAAAAAAGATTATGAGCGTTTGCAGACAACGGATCTAGTTCAGGAAAATAAAAATCTTCGTGAGGAAGTCTATCAAAAAACGAAGGAAAATGAACAGTTAAAAAAGGAATTGGCGTCAGCTACGCTTGAAATCGGTTCATTAAAGGGCGATATACACTATTTGAAGGCTCATATACGTGATTTGAAAGCGAACATAAAGGTTTTATACCAACAAACAAAAAAAGTCTTTAAAGAGCAATTTGAGGCGTTTAGAGGGCTTATCAAAAATGAATTGGATATAAAAGGTATAGACAATCAGTTCGAACGTGAGCATAACAGAGAAATGAAAAGCAAAAGTAAACAGAAAGAACATGACATGGACAGGGGGCGATAAAAAAGCGATACCTATTGTAAGGGGGATCGCTTTTTTGTTCTATTTTATCCCTTCTCTTTCGCGTAAGGCTTTGAATCTATCGAATTGGTTTCTATATTGATAATCTTTATTTTCCTTTTTACTAACAAGGATTTTTCCGTCATATTTTGCGAATTTTTTACTTGTGTTTTTATCTGTCCATGCAAGATTTTCATTAACTACATAAACATTTGATGTGCCCATTTTTAATACATCAATAAAACCATTTTCTTCAAGGATTTTAATTGCTCTGTAAATCGTCATTCTTGATTTTGCGAAATAATCTTCAAAAACTGAATATGAACAAGCTAAAGCATTACGGTTGTCCATATGTTCTAATATAAAAAATAACAAACTACTAGCAAATGGCTGTTTTGTCATT
>NZ_CM000745.1:5661258-5671496 GCF_000161455.1 Bacillus pseudomycoides DSM 12442 | reverse complement strand
TCTTTGATATACAGATCATTTGTATGATAATTTTTATAAATAATTGCGGAATAAACAACTTACATAAATGCTTTTAAAAGCTCTTGTACAAATGGAATTACTCCACCTACAAATTTTAAAACTGCCATTGCGATTGCCATATTATTTCCTCCTCTTTTGTTGGTACTAAGATGTGATTAATCTTTATGCTTTTATTGTAGTAAGCACTTACATTTATATCAATATATATTTATATGTAATATTACATATTGACGGGTTAATGAAATATCACATTTTTGCATTAAGGAATCCTATGTTTTTAGGATTCTTTTTTAGTTTCTGATAATATTGTTTTAGTTGAATATAGATTTAAGTGATTTAGCAAGAATTTAAATATGTGAACCATTAGTTTACATCTATTAGACTAATGGTTTCTTTATTGATTATGGTTTTATATGTAATAATTTCTTAGAGGTGAATAATATGAATTTAGGTTCGCAATTGAAAAAGTTTCGTGAATCAAAAAACTTTTCACAAGAAGATGTAGCTCGCAAGGTTGGAGTGACTAGACAAGCTGTTTATAAATGGGAGAGCAATAAAAGTTATCCTGATATTGATAATTTGATTTTACTTAGTGAATTGTATGAAGTAACAATTGATGAGTTAATAAAGGGATCAGAGGATGTTAGAGGGGAGTTAGATAAAAAAGATAAAGATGAATGTGAGGACGATGATGATGAAAATGATTTTAGCTTTTTTATAGGTATTGCTCTTATATTTATAGGGATATTTATTGGTATTGAAGGAATTTCCTTATTTTTAACTATACTGGGAATGCTGATAATGGTATTTTATAGTGATGTGAAAAAAGCAATTATTAATGAATTTAAAATAAAAAGAAGACCGAACTAGATTGTTTTTCTAGTTTGATCTTCTTTTTATTTTATGTAAACAAATATTCAAAAGTTTACTTTTATAAAGATAGAAAATCGAGCGAAGCGACAACCGTTTTAGGATGAGAAAATGAAATTTTGAGACCGAAAAAGCGGTAAAGGTTGTAGGAATCTCCTGCTAAGTCAAAAACGTAGTTTTTGGGGAGTGGGCGCCCACTCCCGTAGCTTGCCCTCTCTCTTCCTCTTTTAGAATTCTACACTTAGTTGTTATTTTGCTCTTGGTTTATAAGAACGCTGGTACTGGGCCATGAAAGATGGTTGATGTTAAGCCATCTTTCATTTTTTATAATGAAAATGAAAGTAAAAAAGAGTCCCTATTATTTAGGACTCTTTTTCTATTAGTTATAACAAAAAAAGCCAATCATGATATAATTGAGTTGCGACGCTACAACTATACATAAGAGGCTTTTTTATTCTTATAAAATTCTAATTACATAATAGCATAAAAAGAGTCTCCGTACTAGTTGTAAATACTAGGAATGAGGAGAAAAGTTATGACAAATACTATCAATTTAAAACAAGCTGAAAAAAATGCAAGATTGAGAGATATCGAGGATTCGAAGATCTTGTCAGAAGAAGAGATGCAATTAGCAAATAAACTTCAAGCAAAAGCTGGCTCAAGAGGAATGAAATTAGTTCCTGAAAAGAAAGTAAAAAATAAAGCTAAATTTGTTCAGTTATTACAGTTGAATTGGGAGTATTTAAGACAAAAAGATTATATGACTGGAGAGGAAAAAATCTTTTTGCTGGATATACAGGCTTACATAGGACTTCATTCAAATGCGATTGTAGATGATATTACTAAAAAATATGCGTCTCCATTAAATATTACTCAAATAGGAGAAGTATTAGGGACAAGTAGAACAAAAGTTAGTAGGGTTATTAATAGCCTTGTTAAAAAAGGTATATTAGCTAAAGCTGAATCTGGTGTTGAAGGTAATAATGTAAAAGCTTATGCAATTTATGTTAATCCCAATATTATTTATGCTGGAAATCGTGATGATGTTCAAGGAGCCTTAGTAACTATGTTTAGAAAAGCTATGAATAATAAAACACTTAAGAATTTACCTAATAGATTATTTTAAAAAGAACTATTGACTAGTTCTTTTTTTTTTGATTCTTTATTTTTCGTACGTATCAAATCTGATACGAAAGTGTATCAAATCTGATACGTACGAAAAATCTTGAAACCCTTGGTATTACTGGTTTTTTAAAACTTTTAAATGCTTGTCCTTCTCACTCTATATATTATTAAGGCTAAAAGTTCCGCAAGGAACGGGTCGTATTTTCCTCCGCTTTGCTACAGAAAATCTCCACCCTTTTCGCTTTATTACATCCTTGCAAAACTTTTTTCGGCTCGAGTTTTGGCGGCACCAAGCCGATACATCCAAAAGCAACTATTAGGGATCATCGGCTTGAATTTGCTATTATACGAGCCGAACCGCTAGTGATTCGATTTAAAATTTCACTTACCAAATTAATAGAATACGTTATATGTGGGGTTTCGCCCCCACACGACGAACCAGCCTCAACCCCAAAAGCAAACGAAAACCTTCATTTAAAACCGTTTATGTTGCTTTTTAAGCGGGTATTTTTGTTTTTACGACAAATAGTATTGTTTTAGATTTATATTCTTTAAAAAGGATTTTGGAGCGTTTGAATAACATCCTATGTTTTATTGTTGTCTGTCTCTAAATTATAGTTTTATATGTAAACGGAAAATGACTAACAAATAAACAGTTTTCAGCTCTTCATCAGAAAGTTGTTCGCCACGCATGGAGACAAGAGAAAGAATTGGTTAAAAAAATTGGAAGAGTGAAAGGCTACGAGGGACAGCATATGAAATCTGCTACCGAATATCCTGACTTAGCTGGCTCGCCAGCTAAGATTCAATTTTTAAAGGGAAGGAATATGGATGTAAATGAACATTTTGACGCTCACCGTGGAAACATGAATAGAGGGAGATGGTTTTATGCTAAGAAAATATTATTCAAAAAATAATCATTTACAACCATTTTTTGAGGAAGTTAATAAATATGTAGATGGTATTCATACCTTAAATGATGGAATTAGTTTAGAAGATATAACAATCCTTCAAAATGAACTTAACATCCAAATTCCTGATATATATAAAGATTTTCTTCAAGTGTATAATGGTGGAGAATTATTTATACCTGGAACGGTCCTATCAGAAATTTATATAGCTGCTTGGGGCCCAAAACAGCGTGGTGGCTCCTATCTAAATGATTCGTTTAAAAAAGAACGAAGACCGACAGGAATGCCAGACATGTATTTAATCATTGCAGATTTAAACTATGGTGACACTATTTGTATAGACTTAGAATCAAGCAATGGATACGATGCAACAGTAATACAGTGGGATAGGGAGACTAACAGCGTTTCTAGATCATGGAGTGGTTTGGTGGAATGGTTAATGGATACCTTAGACGAAGGATCATTACTAGTAGATTATGATGGTAATGAAAAAGATTTAGATTTTTAACATGAATAGTAAAAGTGAAGCCACAAGAGTTTAGTGCTCTTGTGACTTTTTATATAGCTAATTTTTTATACACAATCCCCTTACAAATTAATTACTCAATTTAGACTGATCTCTTTTAGTATTTTGAAGTAATGTTTGATTGCAATTTATTTAAAATGTATTGTCTACAGCAGGTACACATTTGATGCTATGAAGAGTACCTTGTGTACACCTCGACTCTACTTTTAACGAAAAATACGTGTAATTGGAAAATTTTGAGTCGACCGTGAGTGCACATCCTGGAAATTTTCGTGTACCCACGTTTAAGCTAGGCTCTGCCTAGCCCCAACCCCTAGTTGGGCCCAAAAACCCCTTATGCTCTTCTCTTTTTTTTGATTCAGAATTTCCAATTTTATAAAATGACTTGCCTTTTGATAGAGTTTTATTATGTTAAAAAAACAAAAATATGATTTTAATTGTGGTTTATTGCAAGGTTATTAGAAAAAAATTGTGGCGCGGCCATGGTCTTCGCTATATGGATTAAATAATGATTTGTTAAGAAGAAAATGAAATATGACTTAGAGATGTGAAGGACTCCGTTATTTTTATATGACAGAAGGATATAAACCTTAGTAAAATGAATTAGTAAAAACCTAGGTTTTATACCTAGGTATCAAGGTTGATTTTTTTGAAAATAACCCTTGATATTTAAAAAACTTAGGTTTTTATCTAGGTTTTAAAGGTGGGTAAAAAGATGGATAAAAGTGAAAACCTAGGTAAAGAAAAACCAGGTTATATAGCGATGACTGTTAAAGAAGTTGCATTGTGTTTAGATGAATCGCCAAATGTTATAAGAAATTGGATGAAAGAATTAAGGACGTATATTCCTTTAGAGAAAAATGAATCAGGCTATAATGTTTTTAATGAGAAAGCTCTTGAGCAAATGAAGATGGTTAAACAATTACACAGAGAACAGAATTACTCAATAAAACAAATTGAACATTATTTTGCTACAGGTGGGGAAAGTATAAAGCCTGTACCTAGTAAAGAAGTTGGAGAAATTTTAGCTGAAGAATTAAAATCATTAAAAAATGAAGTTAGTAAACTTAGAGAATATAGTGAGAAACAAGAGGAATTTAATAAATTGTTAATTGAACAACTTCAAAAACAACAAGATTATATTGATAATAAGTTAGAGAAACGTGATCAGAAGTTCCTTGAAACAATTAGAGAAGTACAAGAAACAAAATTATTAACGGCAGCTACAAAACCAAAAGGTTTTTTTGCGAAATTATTTGGAAAATGATTTTTTGAGATTGGGTAAAGAATTTATTATTAAAGATTTAGGGAGATAATTAGTATGAATAAAAAGGTGAAAAAATTTAAATATCTTATGATTATATTAGCGTGTATTGCAATTTTCGGTACAATTTTACCTAATGCATTTGATCCGAATGAAACGTTAGCAGGTAAAATTTCAATTGCGACTTTTGGGATAGTAGGTACCTGTTTACTATTTTCTATAATGTATTTTATTGTGAAAAAGGCTATTTTAAGAGGATAAGTTGTTGCATTTCTAATGAAAAGGTAGAGGATATATGTTTTTAAAAGCTTCGTATTTTGATTTTATTAATTTTATTATCCTTATTACAGTTATTCTAATTCTATGGAGATTAAAGATGTTGTCTAATAAAAAATATAATGTTCCCAAAGTATTTCAATGGTTTCCTAAAAAATGGGGGAAAAGAAAAATTTCAGAACAGTTTTTTCAATCAAGATTTGATGCTGAAGGTAAAGGGATTTGGATTACTTATTATGCTGTAGATTTATATGTTATAACTATTCCATTACAAGTGAAAAAATATAATACACTTTAATGTTCTGTTTTTTTATTAAGAAGTTTTAAAATATGGTAAGTGAAATTATAGGTATAATTTTATGTGAATATTAAAGTTAAAAAGCTAATTTTCATAGAAAATTAGCTTTTTATTTATTGTTAGCAATAATTATTGAATTGAATAAAAAATGCATTTAGAAGGAATCGTGGTTGCCGCGCATGTGGAATCGCTGAGTCCTGGCGTTTATGCCGCGAAAGTTCCTTGACGATGAGGGGAACCCTCATGCAAACTCGCCAGAGGTGGCCCCAGAAGGGCGGTTTTTGCCCGCTGGGGTTGGCTTTGGGAGTTTGAGGGTTCGGAGGCTCGTGGTCAAGGGAACCGTGGAATAAAAAGCGAGGACGGACCCTAGGACAGGGCAAAGACCAATGTCTTCGCCAAGATTCGTGGTTCTAATGTTAGAAAAAGGCGAATAAGAATATAGCATACATAGAATAAGGGAATGCAGTACAGATCAGCATACAAGCATTCCCTTGCTATTAAAATGTTGTTTTTTAAGTATACTTTTATTTACGTAAAACATTGGGTTTTATGATATGAAATATTATATTTCAAAAAGGTATTGCTATTTTTGTAAGCGCTTACTATAATAAAGGTACAGAGATTCAAAAAATCTTAATATAATAATAAAGGAGGAAACAATATGACAATTGCAATGGCAGTTTTAAAATTTATAGGTGGAATCATTCCATTCGTACAAGAGCTTTTAAAAGCAGTAATGTAAGTTCATTATTCCGCAATTATTTATAAAAATTATCATACAAATGATCTGTATATCAAAGAAGAATTGATGTGCAGATCATTTGTGTGAGCAATGTTTAAAAAAGAAAAAGAATCCTAAAAGAATCCCAAAAGAAATAAGGGATTCTTTTTCTTTTGAGTTTTGTTCTTAAGTATTAAATTATTTTTTGTTAAACAGATGAATAAGGAAAATAAAAAGTAAAAAACATAATATATTATTAAATAAATTTATGTGTTGTTTTGATGCAATATTGCATATTAAAAAGAGTTGCTAATTTTGTTATTTCAAAATACAATATAAATAATTAAATATTCAGAAAAATATAAGGAGTGATCATTATGGCAATTGCAACAACAGTTTTAACCTTCTTAGGTGGAGTACTTCCTTTAGTAGCAACTTTATTAAAAGCATTTATGTAATATAATTTTTTCAGAGTTATTCTTAATAAAACCCATACAAATGATTCATGTATTGGAAGTGTACTCAATATATGGATCATTTGTATGGGTTTTATTAGAAAAAAGTTTTTTGTTTTTATTTAGGTTATAGTCTGATGGTAATGAAATGACAATCAACCCCAAATAATTAGGGAATTCTTTACAATGAAAGCGCTTTCTGTTATAGTGATAATGGGTTGGATAGCACGAGTGGCTATCAGGGTATTTAGCGTAGGTGGGGCTAATACTATGGACAGGATAGAAAGAAATATTATATTGTTTTTTACTATTATGAAACTCTACATACATTATAAAAAAGGAACTGATTCATTATTTTATGAGTTGATTCCTTTTTTTATTTTATTACAGTTAAGTGAGGGTAAGGCAATTTTCTTTCGAAAAAATGTCGAATTTATCAGAATTTTGTATTTTTTTGTTGATTTATTTTATTTTTAATGCTAAACTCATAATAACAAGGAAAGAGTAAACAAAAACCCTTAGCGATTAAATTTTCAGAATGTTTAGTCTTATCGGTCGATTTACTCCATTTGATTGACATGTTTGTGTATTGAATCCTCCACTCTTTCTTTGTTGTACCCTACAAAAGAAAACAACCTGTTTTTATCCAAGTTGTTTTCTTTTGTAAAAATTTAATTATTGTTTTTATGACAGTTGGGATAATTATTGTAAAAGTTATTATGGTTTACAGAGGGGGGGACAGCTAATAGATTGGACATTTAATGCGGAGTTTACATTACAATGGAGTGAATACAGAAAGGGGTGAAAACCAAGAAATTTGGTGTCAGTTTATTAATTTTAGAAAAGGAAGAATAGAAATATAGTGGACATACAATTACAATAAGGGAATGCAGTATAGATTAGTATACAAGCATTCCCTTTTTACGATTATGTTATTTGTTATTATAGGTATGAATGAATTCCTTACTTTATATATATTCCATGTATTTTATCCACTACATATGAATAGGTAGTGGTTTATTTTTTAAATTTGAAATGTATCTAAGATATTATCTTTTTCTTCTTTATTGATACCAATATATTTGAGTGTAATTTGTGGTGTACTGTGATTGAGTATGTCTTGCAACATAGCGACATCTTTTGTTTGTTTATAGAACCAATAGCCGAATGTTTTGCGCATTGTGTGAGTTCCGATAGATTCTACATCGGCAAAATCACCGGCTTTTTGCAATTGTCGATAGGCTTGGATTTTACTAATGGGTTGATTTCCTTTACGTGAAGGGAATAACCAGGTATTTTCTACTGTTTGGGCGTATTGATATATTTCGTCAAAAATAGAAGTAAGATTAATAATCCGTTCTTTCTTCGTTTTTCCCTCTTTTACTTTTAATTCTTTTCTACGTTTTCGTTTTAATTTTAAAATCATATGAGTCTCTAATTGAAGTAGATCACTTACTCGTAGACCTGTATTGATCCCAATCGTGAATAAGATGTAGTCTCTTTCTGAACAGTGACGTTTAAGAGCCCATTTCATATCTTCAATCTGATCTTTACTTCGGATGGGTTGGACATCAATGAGATGTGTTTTTTTGTTCATGTGTTTCTGTACCTCTTTATTTATATTGTTTTGAATGTATACTTTTCTTGCTAATTTTGATGATATCAGGGGAATTGGGATAAAGTCAATGTTTTAGAGGATTTGAATGTAAACAAATATACAAAAGTTTACATTCATTTTCTTAATAAAAAATATAAAACTTATTAGTTAAAATTTTATATTAATGTTTTTTATGGGAATAATAAAAATTAAATTAACTCAATATTAAGAATATTCAATATAAACATTATCAATTTACTATATATTCCATTTGTGTAAAATTATTAGTGAGCTAAACTCTTTTTTAAATCTTTGCCCCTAACAAAGATTTAAGGGTATTACCATTTTCCTGGCTTAAGATATGTTGAAAAAAGAATCTGTAATAGATTCTTTTTTTCTTTTTCTATTAATGAAAGTAAACTTCTATCTAAAAGTTTACTTTCAAATATATTTTATTTATTACCATTTTTTACCCCGTTTAATTTTCTTAATATTGAAAAATATAAATTCATAATTTACAATTATTGTATAATAGAAATATTTTGAAGGAGTGTTGATATGAATATTAAAGGGGTACTAATGTTTTTACTAGTTTTTGTTATATTTTTAGGATTTTTGCCAATGGAGAAAGCAAATGCGTCTGCATCATCTGATTTAGTAAATGAGATAGTAAACAAGATTGATACAAGTAAAAACTATTATATAGTTCCAGCAGATTCACCAACAAGAGGATTAATTTTCCGTCCACTTCATAATTCTCCATTAAACGTACTAGTTAGTTCACATGGTAATACAGTAGAAAACCCTTCCGCAAATCCTGTAAAATTACATTTCTCTGAAGAAAACAAGAAATATCGTATTGAGATGCCTATAAATTTAATGGGACGTCCTGTTTCTTATTGGTTTTGGGCATGGGGAAGTAGTGTGTTTTTGGATTGGCAAGAGAAAAATGCAACTTATTGGACTATAACTTCTGTAGAGGGAGGATATACACTTCAAGTAGAAAGTGGGTATCTCTCTTATAAAGATGTTGTTTCGCCAATGCATGGTTCTCTTATAACGACCTATTTAAGTAAAGAAGAAGTTGTGTGGAAATTAGTACCTGCGTCTTAAATTTTGTATAAGTTTTAAGTATATTTCATCTAAAAAATAATACATAAATAAAACAGTACAAGTCATTTTAATACGTGATTTGTGCTGTTTTGTATTTATTAAAATTCAAATCTAAGTAAAAAAATAAAATAGATTTTATGATTTGAGATTACATGTATCTGATTTATTTTTCTTACTGATATTGTAAGTAAAGAAATATCTAAAAGTTTACATTCAAAAATGGACAATAAAAAACAGTAGTGTATAAAATCACTACTGTTTTTTATTGTTTCTTGCAAGTGAATTATTTAAATTCCTGTCTATATAATTTAAACGAATAAACAGCTCCAACGAAAAAGACAATGGCTTCAAATAATATGAAAAATTGACGGAAATACATATCTTTACCAACTAAGGAAATAAATGCGCCATTCATTATAAGTTGAGTAAAAAACATACAAGAAACAATTTTAAGGTAAATAGCATTTGTTCTTTCATCTGGTTGACCAAATTTTTTGCTGATAATGAAAAGTGCAATTACTGAACCTAAAAATAGAATTGCTGTAAGTCCTACAACGATATTGAAATTGTTTGTGCTTTCTAACATCCATTTGTTTAATAGATCAATCATTATTATCTTCCTTTCCTACATAAGAGAATATTTCGTTTATATCAACTTCAAAATAATTTGCTATTCGATATGCTAACACTAGTGAAGGAGAGTAATTATTCTTTTCCATAACAAATATCGTTTGTTTAGAAACCCCAACAGCATCAGCTAAATCTTTTTGTGACATTCTTTTTAATACCCTATATTCATAGACTTTATTTGTTATAGAGTCGCCATGTTTTTCCTTCATAGGTAACACCTTCCTTTCTTAAGACTTATATTAAACCTATTTTGTAAAAAAGTAAAGTTTAATTATATAAAAGATAAAAATTTTTATATAAATTAAAAGAAATACTATATATTTATTGAAAGTAAACTTCTATTCAAAAGTTTACTTTCAGTAATAACAAAAAAAGTCCCTTAATGATGCTAAAGGGACTTTGTTCACACAAATGATCTGCACATCAATTCC
>NZ_CM000745.1:5660718-5661158 GCF_000161455.1 Bacillus pseudomycoides DSM 12442 | reverse complement strand
GGAGAAGGAATGGGATGGTATGGACTTGCAATGACTTTAGGTATGGCTATAGGACCAATATTAGGTCTTTGGTTAGCAAAATCATTTTCATTTCATTATCTATTTCTTCTATGCACAGCATTAGCACTTATTGCATTCATACTTTCGCTGGGTACAAAAATTCCAGCAGTTCAACATACATCAAAAAAACCAATATCATTTTTTGAAAAAACTGTTTTACCAATCGCTATTGTTACATTTTTCCTATCCCTTACTTTTGGTGGCATTACAACATTTTTACCACTGTTTGCGTCAAATATTCAAGTTAATGCTGGTACTTTTTTCTTAGTTTATGCTGTTACGCTCACAGTAATTAGACCACTTGCAGGGAAGATATCTGATAAACATGGAGAAGGAGTCATTATTGTTCCTGCGCTTTTTACACTGATAGTCGCACTATT
>NZ_CM000745.1:5657385-5660618 GCF_000161455.1 Bacillus pseudomycoides DSM 12442 | reverse complement strand
GCCCATCAACTTAAGAATTTTCACTACCCCTAAATACAAAAAACGGTATTCTTTCTAAACAATCTAAGAAAAAAGCAACCTTTTCGGGAGATAGGCATGTATGGTGACCCCTAACAAGAGTTTTTGCACCAGAACCATTTTGTTTGATGTTGAGGAACAAAAAAAGCAGCTAGCAAAAGCTAACTGCTCGGCTTTCCAAGGGGGATTGGAAAAGTATCATGTCATCAAGAGTATTGACAGAATATCAAGATTTATACAAAGAAGAAGAGGAAAAATGATAAAATATGAACCTAGTTTGATAGATTACTTTCATAAGAAGCGATTTTTATATGCATTCATTATTGAGTATTTATAAGTACTGCAACACAATCAGTATTAGAAGTATTAATGCAACAATTTAATAATATAGAAAGCAAAAATTTTATTAATTACACTAAAAATGACATAGAATATGAATTCCATGTCATTTTTCAAAGTGATTTCGAAAATAAAGGGGAAAGGGGTTACTCAGGCTTATTTTTCTAGCATATCTGAGCAAATAAATTTAAATCATATGTTTTAATTGCACTTATTGAGGTAGATGAAACTATAAAACATAAGATTATATTGTACATTGCTTATACTTTTTACTTCTGAGTTAAAATAAAATCACCTTTGATATATTCATCTTATTATATATCCCTTTCAATTTGCTTTCATAAATGTTACAAAAGTCTTGCATAATCTTATTTTTTTTCTGATGTAACAGGAAGAGTAAACCAAAACTCACTCCCTTATTTACCATCTGAACGATTTCGTACACCAATTTTGCCTTTGTGCATTTCAATTAATGATTGTGCAATGGCTAATCCAAGTCCAGATCCCCCAGATTGTGAGCTTCTTGATGGATCTGTTCTAAAAAAACGTTCAAATATGCGCAGTTGATCACTATAAGCAGAAGCATCACGTACAATGAATTGAACGTGATGCTTCTGCTTATTTTCCTCTACAATTAACTCAATCGTTCCAGACACTGGAGAATATCGAATTGCATTATGTAACAAATTACTGATAACCCGTGCTATCTTACAAGGCATAATCCAGAGCTTCGGCAATGTATCAGAAACTTGTAATTGCAAATGGATCTGTTTTTCTTCTAATAAAATAGAATGTGAACCTAGTACTTCTAATAGAATACGATCCATATGTGTGAAACTTGGATAAAAATCTTCTTATCCAAGTTCTAACTTAGAAAGATCAAATAAGTCATTAATTAATCCACTTAATCTTTTTATTTCTTTATGGATTGTCGTTAAGTACTGTGTTTTCATTTCGGGATTTGCAATTACATCATCTTGTAATGCTTCAATCATCAATTGTATGCTAGCCATAGGTGTTCGTAAGTCATGTGAAATATTCGCAATGAGCTCTGTACGTGCTTTTTCTCCTTCTTCTAATTTAGTAAACCCTTCTTTTAATTTTTTAGCCATTTGTTGAAAAGCTGCCGCTAATTCTTTAAACTCATGTGGTCCTCGTCCAATTCTATACATCGCTCCAAATTGTCTATCGCTAAATTGTTTCGTTAATGCAATTAAATTTTGAATAGATTCCGTAATAGAGCGTGTTAATAACCAGTAAATCATCGTTGAAAGCGCCATTGCTACGGTTACAATTCCTATGAAAAGCTGCGTTTGTTCCGGTCTAAGTAACATTTTCATTTCGCTATACCAGATAGCAATTACCATAATGCTGGTGCTTAATAGATTCATCAATAACAATTGATTCCGTAATTTCATATTGTATTTCTCGTATGACACTGTATCGTAAGATACTATGGCCAACTGATAATCTAATGGAGAAAATGAGTAGTTAAATTAATAGTTTACAAAGATGTTAGCATGACAAGAAAATACTTCAATCCAACATCCACTGAGCTACAGCATACTTTAGACAAGGTATTTTCTTGCATTTTAGAAAGAAGAAAAATATGTCCTCAAAACGTGCAAGAGAATTATTGACACTAGATCAACGCTTAGAGTTTGTATCCATTTCAGAACAAATTAGTGAGTATGAATTAGGAAGTTATTACACCTTGTCTCCACATGATATCGAAATTATTAAACGCTATCGTAGAGATCAGAATAAGTTAGGGTTTGCTTTACAACTTTGGGCTCTGGTGCAAAAACTATAAGACTTATGTAACTAACCTCTGAAACTTGGACATACTGATACTAGTATTCTAAAAAAGGACGTGATCAGTATGGAAAAGAAAAATCTATTCAAGTGGAAACATTATCAGCCTGAACTGATCTTATTAACAGTAAGATGGTACCTGCGGTACAATTTGAGCTTTCGTAACCTGGTGGAAATGATGGAGGAAAGAGGATTATCGCTCACACAACCATTATGCGCTGGGTTCATCAATACGGACCTCAATTAGATATGCCTGAAGGCATATAACTAAGGCAAGTTAGATATCTCAATAACATAGTGGAACAAGATCATCGTTTTATTAAGAAACGTGTTCGTTCTATGTTAGGGTTCAAGTCTTTTGGCACAGCTACATCCATTCTTGCAGGAGTGGAAGCTATGCATATGATTAAAAAAGAACAGATTGATTTACGGAATCAGTCTGTCCAAAACCAGAAAGAATTCATCCATCGATTGTTTGGGCTTACAGCATAAAATAGAATTCCGTTAGAAATATATGAGCTATATTCTCTTTAATTTTATCTTTGTACCAGAACCCCGTTTTCTTAATTCACAAAATATTCAAAATTAAAATCTTCAAATGTTAATATTTGTTATATAATGAAGTTGTCAAACCAGTCATCAAATAGTGTCCCCTATGTTTCTGTTGAAATAGTTTGTTTGTCCCTTATTAACATTATCTCAAAAAGAACTTGTAGTGATTGGCTACAAGTTCTTTTTGTTCTTTTGATTGAGGTTTTCTATCAAGATAAAATGCATTTGTAATACTTTCAGCATCTTGGTCTGAAACATGTTTTGATAATGTCTGGATTAACAAAGGTCTTTCTTCTTTAAAATTCATAGTAAAAAGCTTTGCGAAACAATTCGCAAAGCTTTTGTAATAGTACGTATTATAATAGTAGTTTTCGTATTTCTTCTGTACTTAGACCAGTGAATTTCGCAATGTCTTCTAACGGCATACCGTTCTTATGCATACCACATATTAATTGAACTTTCCCTTGTTCAATGCCTTCTTCTCGTCCTTTTTGGATACCCTTTTGAAG
>NZ_CM000745.1:5647971-5657285 GCF_000161455.1 Bacillus pseudomycoides DSM 12442 | reverse complement strand
TCCATATTGATGAACCCAGCGCATAATCGTTGTGTGAGTAATGGATAAACCTCTTTCTTCCATCATTTCCACTAGGTTTCGAAAGCTCAAATTGTACTGTAGATACCACCTTACTGTTAATAAGATGAGTTCAGGCTGATAATGCTTCCATTTGAACAAATTTTCCTTTTCCATACTGGTTACGCACCTTTTCTAGAGTAGTAATATCAGTATGTCCAAGTTTAAGAGGTTTTTTGCACCAGAATCCGAAAAAGTTAAGATATTGACCAATTATAAAGAAAAAGACTCCTCAATTCGGAGCCTTTTTTAGCTGCTATAAAAGTATGGGTATACTATTTGAAAAGTAATAATTTAGGATTCATGCACATATAGGATAATTTTTTTCGAATTTATAGTAGTTCTAAAAATTATATAGCTTTAATGACAAATTGAGATTGAGGTATATATAATAATTGAGCTGTTAAGGAAGTTGTTGTGTTAGCAAAAGGCAATGATTCCTTATAAGGAAATTTATTATACACTATTTCATTAATCTCAAAAGTCTTATACAATTTTTTAAGGATTTTTTGAGAAATTTTATTTGTACAAGCAGCAATAAAATCAAAATCTCTTGTACTTATTTCTTGAATAGCATGTGAAATAAGAGTAGTGACTACCCCACTGCCCATCCAATCTGGATGACAAGCGCCCATATCTAGATAGACTAATCTTTCTTTATCTAAATTTGAAAACTCAATTGATTCCGTTTCTAAAGTATCTAAGAGTAGAAAAATGGGATCCATTTGTGGACACAGTTCACTCGCTTTATCTTTATCTATTAATGGTTGAGTTACTTTTCTTGTTAAAAGAACACCAACAATTTGAAAGTTTTCTATTGCTACAAATGACATAGATTGAGATACAGCTTGTTTTACCATTTCCTCGCACATTTTGTGAAAAGGAGCAAAAGGAATTTGTAAACTGCTTACAAGAGGTTCGTTATTCACAAAAGAATGTGCAATTAAATGTGCTGCATCTTTCACGTGGTGTGTATCTAGTAGCTCTATATTCATATATTTTTCCTCATTTCTTAATATAGATAGTGGTAAATTGAAATTAGATATTGATTAAAAGGGATTGGAAATTTTATTTAATGTAGTTAAGTTTAAATATTAAAGCGCTAACAAATAAGGTTATTAAACATATGAATAAATCTGTTTAGTAGCAATCGATACATGTTTATGAAGAAATGCTACAATCTCATCTAAACATTCAACATTTGTATATGGCGAGATAGAAAAGAATTTTAATGTAGAAATTGGTTTTCTGTCACAACTGTTTATTACATCTACTACACAAGAACGAGTTGTATCGCCAAAGAATATTTGATCACGATTTTTTCCTAGGTAATTAAATAGTTCTATATTTAACCGATTTGTATCCTCAATCTCTTCTTGTGTTGCGAGACCTGTACGCTCCTTTTCCCAATTTACCTGGCCATCTCCATTCATATAGAAACGAAATGTTGTAATTGGTCCATAAGTAAAATCATTTGTTATTGCTACTTGAGGAAGAGCCTTGCGCAATTTCTCCCTAAATAATAGATTTACACGAACATAATTTGCTAATAATTTTTGATATCCTTCAATTCCAAAGGCTAATAAATTTATATACATCGGAATAGAACTACCAGCTCGTGAACATTCTAAGGTATAGCCTGTATGATAACTGCCATATGATCTATTACCAAGATAAGGTGTGTCATTTTGTTCGATGTCCATAAGTTGTAAGTCAGTATGATTTTTCACGATTAAAATACTTGAAGTATAAGGTGTTTGTCCTAATTTATGAAAATCAAAACATACACTATCTGCAAGAGACATATATTGCATTTTCCCTTGAACGAGTTGTAAGGCATCTTTCACATTAGGTTCAAATGAGAGTGGATTTTCTTCAAAGTTATAATTATTAAAGAAACCATAGAATCCGCCCATTGCAGAATCTGCATGAATATAAATAGGTTTTAATTTATATTTTTTCTGTATTGATTCAGCACTATCTTTAATTTTTTCTATATCATCAATTGTAAATGTATCTGTTGACCCCATAGTAGCTAGAATATAAAGGGGGATACCTCCGTTTTCAATAACATTTATCATTTTATCCTCTAAATCTTCTATATCCATAGAATTTGTATAAGGGTCAGTTTTCACTTTAATTAGGTGATTTGTCCCAATGCCAGTTGCTTCAGCTGACTTTAATAAACTATAGTGTGCATTTTCAGAAGCAAAGCAATATACATTTTGTGGAACACCGTGTTCCTTTGCTAATGGAAATTGTTTAGCAATCGCTAAACGTAAGCTTGAAAATACACATCCTTGTCCACCCCATGTTGTATAACCACCGCTATTATGCGGATTATAACCGATCAGTTTTGAAAGCATGGATACAACTTTTACTTCTGCTTCAGCTGCCCCAGGGCCATATACATCCCAAACGCCATTACCATTTAAAAGCGCCATGGTCATTGTACCTAATAGTGATGGAATACTTGGTAGTGGTACAGCGTTAGACAAATAGTATTTATTGGGATAAGGATGACCATTCATAAATTGGTTTAGTTCTTCCATAACCTCAGACATAGCAATTCCAGCCAGTGGTATATGACTTTGGTGAATTAAGTTATTGTAATATCCGTCTGATTTTTCCTCACAGTTACCTAAAGATGCTCGATCTTCATTTTTTAATCGGCTAAGATTTTCAACTATTTTTTGCATAGATTCTAAAAAAAGCTTTTGTTTTTTTTCATTTCCATCAGCGCTCGGAAATAGATTCAAAATATCTTGCATGTGGTCACTTCTCCTTGTGAAAATATGGATTTTTATTTTACCTAGTTAAATATACGAGTGAAATGATTTGTGTTTATCCTTTAGAATGTGTATGAATCAGGAGCTGTTTAGAAAAAAATGTAATTCCATAGAAAATTATATGAATTCTGGAATTTAAAGTAAAGGAAAAATTTTTTGATTAATTTTAAAAAGTAATTGCGATATAATGAAGTTGCTAAAAATTTTTCTGAATTAATTATTTATTCTTCAGTATTACAAACTTTATTAAATTTAAATTGTGCCCTAGCAGATATTCAAATAACGTAATAGATATTTGAATATAATGAAAAACGCCTTATAATGTAGTTTAAGGTTCTGTTGCAAAGTTTCCGAAGACATAAAGAGATGGGGAATATTGTGGGCCAGTTTTATGAAACTATTAATAATGGTTCTGGTACAAAAAGATAATGAAGAGTAAAAAGAATGATTCATTCCTAACGGAATGACTGCTTATGCGGTAAGGCCAAAGAGAATATTAATCAGTTGTATCTGCTTTTGGACAGACTTTTCCCCATGGAAAGTGTGTCCTTTTCTAATATTTATGAATATTTTCAGTGTACACAATGACAGTATTTTTTGCACCAGAACCCCTGAAGGCATACAACTAAGGCAAGTTAGATATCTCAATAATATAGTGGAACAAGATCATCGTTTTATTAAGAAACGTGTTCGTTCTATGTTAGGGTTCAAGTCTTTTGGCGCAGCTACATCCATTCTTGCAGGAGTGAAAGCTATGCATATGATTAAAAAAGAACAGATTGATTTACGGGAGCAGTCTGTCCAAAACCAGAAAGAATTCATCCATCGATTGTTTGGGCTTACAGCATAAAATAGAATTCCGCTAGAAATATATGAGCTATATTATCTTTTATTTTATCTTTGCACCAGAACCAAATTAAATATACGTGTATATTTGGGCCTCTATCTAATTAACATTTCGTTATATTTATATTAATTATTACAAAACAAAAGAACACTCAACATGAGTGTTCTTTTGTTTTGTTCTCGCGTATTGAGATGACTGTTTCAAAATCTCGTTTGGGGACTTGATTTTGACAAATTGTTACTGCACTTATAGGTTAACATTATAAAAATAGATTGTAAATTAAGAATATTCATACGGAATTTTGTTAATGTTCAGTATAGATATTTATCACTATGGCTACAGGAAATATAATTTTGCTATGTTGAAAGTGGTCATCTAACTAAAGGATACGTTCTTGGTACCTGTACTTTGTGCGGGAATCTTTCATAAAGAAAAAACACCTTTACCAGTACATTTCTTCGACTTTATAGTTGCTTTAATATTTATGGGTGTTGCAACAACCGTAAAAGAACAAAAGAACAAAAGAAAATAAGAGTGTTATTCTTTTTTTGTAAGAATCATTAAAATAATGTTTTTTAAGAGATTTAGGAAGAATATCTAGTTTTTGCAAAGGCAGTTATTTGCTAACCGGAGAATGTGAATAAATAGAAAATGGGATTTGTTTATCGAAAAGTATTTTTATTGTTAAACAGGCATGTCAAAGTGCTCAGGAATATATTTCTCAATAATGAAATGAGCTAATCATATGAAATATTAAAAAATATTTGTTTATAATAGACTTTAAATTAAAAGGTCAATCAAATATTAATTTAACTTTGTTAATGAGTTTGAAAGGAGCGAGTATTATGGCGAATGTACTTGTAATAAATTTTCCTGGAGAGGGGCATATCAACCCGACATTAGCAGTTGTAAGTGAATTAGTACACAGAGGAGAAAAAGTTGTTTCGTATTGTATAGAGGACTATAGAAATAAAATTGAAGCAACCGGTGTGGAATTTCGAGCATATGAAAATTTTCTCCCACAAATCAATATTATGAATCGAATTAATGAAGGAAATAGTCCTGTCGAAATGTTGTCCAATATGATTGCAGCTACAGATCGTATTGTAAACCAGATTCTAGAGGAAATAAAGGAAGAACAATATGATTATATTATATATGATAATCATTTCGCAGTAGGTCGCATTATAGCAACTGTTTTACAGTTACCTAAAATTTCTTCTTGTACAACATTTGCTTTTAATAATTACATCACTTTTAATGAAGAATCTGAATCGAGAAAAGTAGATGAAAATTCTCCATTATATCAATCATGTTTATTAGGAATGGAACGATGGGAAGAGAAGTATGGGATTAAGTGTAATAACTTGTATGATATTATGAATCACCCTGGAGATATTACGATAGTATATACATCTAAGGAATATCAACCGTTTTCTCAAGTATTTAATGATTCTTTTAAATTCGTTGGGCCATCAATTGCAGTACGTAAAGAGGTAGGAAGCTTTCCAGTTGACATTTTAAAAAAGAAAGTTATTTTCGTTTCCATGGGGACAGTCTTTAATGAGCAACCGGATTTATATGAGAACTGTTTTGAAGCATTTAGAAATATGAATGCAATGGTCGTGTTAGTGGTCGGGAAAAGGATAAATATAGACCAATTTGAAAATATTCCAGAGAATTTTAAAGTGTTTAATTATGTACCTCAATTAGAAGTATTACAGCATACAGATGTATTTGTTACACATGGTGGTATGAACAGTTCTAGCGAAGCGTTATATTATGGTGTCCCGTTAGTTGTGATTCCAGTTACAGGGGATCAGCCATTAGTCGCGAAACGAGTCACTGAGGTGGGAGCCGGAGTTCAGCTTGATCGCAGAACATTAACTCCTGAAATGCTGCGTGAAGCAGTAGAAAAGGTAATGAATGATAAGGAATTTAAAGAAAATAGTCGTAAGATTGGAGAGTCTTTACGTGAATCTGGTGGCTATAAACAGGCAGTTGAGGAAATTGTAAAGTTCACTTCCAATTGTCGTGTGTAGACAAATAATGTAACAAGAAACTTAAAATGACAACTAGAAATCTACTCTAATAAAAATATATAGAAATGGAGAGATTTTTTATGTCAAAAGCGTTGATTATAAATTTTCCTGCAGAAGGTCATATCAATCCTACAATTGGTCTTGTTAATGAATTAGTGAATAGGGGAGAAGAAGTTATTTATTATTGCGAGGAAGAATATCGCCATAAATTAAAGAATATAGATGTTGAATTTCGAAACTATGGAGATTACTTAAAAGAAATTAATTTAAAAAATAGAATGAAGGACATGTTTCACCCTTTACAAATGATGTATAGATTTTTAAGGGTAACAGAGAATGCCATCCCTTTTCTTTTAGAAGAAATTACTCGTGAAAAGTATGATTATATGATCTATGATCAGCATTTTCTTTTAGGCAGAATTCTTGCTGAAATGTTACCTATGCCTACAATTGCATCCTGTACAACATTTGCTATGAATAAAGAAATGTTGGAGGAAATTCCACTGGGAAACATCGAATCTAATCCTACTTCACCATTGGTTGAGGAATGTCAAATGATTGTAAATAGAATTAGTGATCGTTATGGGGTGAATGTTGATTCATTAGAGCAACTTTTTCATTATGAAAGTGACATGACATTAGTTTTTACTTCTAAATATTTTCAACCTCATGCTCATTGTTTTAATCATACCTTTAAGTTTATAGGACCTTCTATCACTTCACGGCAGGAAATAGTAGAATTTCCTCTTTATAGGTTAGACGGAAAAGAGGTTATTTACATTTCGATGGGAACAGAGTTAAATAAACAGCCGGAATTTTATGAGAAATGTTTGCATGCATTTAAAGAATTTAATGGAATAGTTGTAATTTCTGTAGGTAAGGAAATAGAGATGCGACGTTTTCTTAATATGCCACCCCATTTCATTATTCGTCCTTATGTTCCACAGTTAGAGGTTTTAAAATATACAGATGTCTTTATTACACATGGTGGTATGAATAGTGTAAGCGAAGGATTATATTATGACACGCCTCTTGTTGTTTTACCAATTACAAATGATCAACCTTTTGTAGCAAAAAGAGTCGAGGATTTAAATGCTGGTTTGACTTTGGATTATACAAAAATTACATCTGATTTATTGAAAGAAACGGTAAGGAATGTACTTAATAACAAAACTTATAGGGAAGGAAGCAAAATAATTGGTCAGAGTTTACGTGAAGCAGGTGGATGTAAGAAAGCAGTTGATGCAATATTTCAGTTTAAAAGAGAATTTTTGTCTAGTTCCCGTGATAAATGAATTGACGATAAGTACTTTGAGCTATACTCATTAATAAGAGTTGCGAAAGACATATATCGATATAACTCTTCGGTGAATAAAGATAATTCGTGTTTTTGATGCAAGTCCATAAAAAGCACGTCACTCTTACTCATTAACATAAGAAGATAGTAACGTGCTTTTAACTTTGAATATATTCTAAATACTTAAGGTGATGGATGTGAGGTAGCACATCATGCCTATCAGCCTATCAGAAAAGTTTGCCACATCGCTATCCAGCTAACAAAACAAAATTCCCCTAAAATGAAAAAATACGCTATTCTTTCTGTAGAATCATAGGAAAGGATGGCGTTTTTGTATGTCAATTTCTGTATCAGATGAATTAGGGGTACGGAAACGATTCAGGGAATGAGGTGCCACTCTGGCATTTACTTACAGAACGATTTGAGGAATGCTCTGACATATCTAAATCTTCCCTATTTAAATTTACAAAAGAAGAGTCCATTTTGGATTTTTCTTTTTATATGTTCGTAAAGGTATACCTTTACAGATATATAGAAAACTAAAAAAACCACGTCTATAAATGTTGATTTTTAATTTTACAGACATCTGTTTATTTTATATACCTTTACAGACATTATTGATGTAATTACCAGTGAGGTGTGGCATATGAAACATAAAAAATTTGGATATGTACGAGTTTCAAGTAAAGATCAAAACGAAGAACGACAAATTCAAAATATGAAGGATCTAGGGATAGAAGATCGAGATATTTTTCATTGATAAAGAATCTGGAAAAAATATGGAGCGAGAGAATTAACAAATGCTAAAGCGTCTTGCTCGTACTGGAGATACCATTGTATTTGATTCCTTAACAAGACTTGGGAGAAATATGAATGATACATTAGAAGAATTTAGGTACTATGAAAAACATAGAGTAAATTTACAATTTATAAAGGAACCATATATTAATGTCAATTACACTGGAGAAAGTACAAATGATGTCATTCAGAGTGCGATTCAAAAAGCAACTCTTACAATATTATCAGCCTTTGCAGAAAAAGAGCGCATTGATATTAAACAACGTCAAGCTGAAGGAATTGCTCTTGCCAGAAAACAAGGTAAACGTTTAGGACGTCCGCCTGTCGAAATAACAGAAGAATTCACGGATGCTTACAAGGAATGGGAATCCGGTTCAATTACAGCAGTAGGAGCCATGAAAAAGTATGGCATCAAACGTTCTTCATTTTATAAACTTGCTAAACAATATGAAGAAAAAATAAAATAATAATCTGTCTTATTAACATTATCTTAAAGTTAAAGGTAAAGGACTGGAATAAGAAAATAGATTAATTCATAGGGAAGATGCAATGATGAACCAAAAAAAGTTAGAAATGGCTTTTAAAAGATATAGCAAAAATTTTGTGGATGGAATCAAATTTGAAGATGTTAAAGATAAATATAATGTCAGTAGAAGAAAGATTGAGAAAATCGTTGAGCAAAATGAAACAGAGAAAGATCACATACTATTAATAAATCTAAGCAAAATTTCCTCATATCACTTGTCACTATGGAAAAACGATGTATTGATCAGCGGTGGAAACAATGTAGAAGGATTAAAGAACATGCAGAAAGTCTTATTTTACCAGTGCATGGGACAGGATCTCTATACAATCAGGTATCCTGGGATGATCTTGGAATATTCGTTTAGCGAAGTCGTCCTCACATTAGTTCATTTTGCAATGTATGGATGGGAGAAAGAAGAAAATATATTATATGATTTTATGGCTCATCACTTCGGTGGACATTTAATAAATGCCAATGAAGAGGATAGACATATTTGGTTTTTGCTAGAGCTGTATTTGCAGTATAAAAATAAAACCATCATGGGAACGAATGAAAAATTGCATCTAGCCGCGAAAAATAAGTTTAAGGAAGCTGAACTGCGATGCGACTTAATCCCTGAAGACCTGAACATTTATGATGAACTGCTGGGACGTTGGTCGACTGGTGATTTAGAAGAAATAGAACATCTAATTTCGATAATGTCTCAGTATCATTCTGCATTAGCTTCTGAAATCGGACAGCTAGGTGAATTTGGCGATTTCAGATACGGATTTTATCCTTTTGAAATCTTATTCTTGATCCATGTAAGGAAACAACTAGGGTTGCCAGTACCTACTCAAATCGATAATTTTCTGATGAATACTCCAGAAGCGAAAATGGTATTTGGAGAACGTGAGCCATACCCTGAATGGGACCCCGTGCTTCAGATGATCGATCAATTTTATCGTAAAAACTACCT
>NZ_CM000745.1:5630325-5647871 GCF_000161455.1 Bacillus pseudomycoides DSM 12442 | reverse complement strand
GTGCAGGTAGCTCTGCTGGAGATATGATTTCTACTGCTGACGACTTAAACAAATTCTTCTCTTACTTGCTCGGTGGCAAATTACTGAAAGAACAGCAACTAAAACAAATGCTTACTACAGTTCCTACAGGAAAAGAAGGAATCGATGGATATGGTCTTGGAATCTATGAAACTAAGCTTCCAAGCGGTGTCTCGATATGGGGACACACAGGTGGCATTCTAGGGTTTACTACTCTTGTTGGAGGTAAACTTGGAGGCAAGCATACGTTGGTCGTCAATTGGAATAGTTTGGGTAGAACTGACAGTCCTAATCCTTTTAAAAATATCTTACTTGCTGAATTTAGCAAGTAGGCAAAAAGGAAAAACGGAAAAAAACGGATAAATTTTGTCATAGTTTTTATAATTAAAAATAAATTTGGGGCTTTTTGGAATTCAGGCGGCAACCCAACGCTATTAAGCTAATAAAATAAAATCCTCCCTAAAATGAAAAAATACGCTATTCTTTCTGTAGAATCATAGGAAAGGATGGCGTTTTTGTATGAATCTATCGATTTCTGATGAACTACAATTATTTTCTAAAGAATTACAACGACATATGTCACCACATGTTTTAGATCAGTTAGCTAGAGAAATAGGATTTGTTCAACGGAAAAGTAAATATCGTGCACAAGATTTAGTAGCTCTTTGTGTTTGGTTAAGCGAAAACATAGCAAACACTTCATTGACACAACTATGTAGTCTATTAGAAGCTAACACAGGTATTTCTATGAGTCCAGAAGGACTCAATCAACGTTTTAATTCTAGAGCTGTGCAGTTTTTACAACAAGTATTAGCGTATTTACTTCATCAACAATTTTGTTCTTCTAGCAAGATTTCAACTTTGTATACAAACTATTTTCACCGTATTCGTGTATTAGATTCTACACATTTTCAGGTTCCAGATAAATTCGTTTCTACATACCAAGGCTCAGGAGGTAGTGGTCAAAGTGCCGGTATGAAAATTCAATTAGAGTACGATCTGTTAAGTGGTCAATTTCTACATGTTCATGTGGGTGCTGGAAAGCACAATGATAAAATTTACGGTTCTACTTGTCTCGAATCTCTTCAACCGCAAGATGTATGTATACGGGACTTAGGATACTTCGACTTAAAAGATTTACATACCATAGACAAGTACAATGCTTATTTCATCTTACGACTTAAGCTCAATACTCGTATATATCAGAAAAACAAAGAGCCTGAATACTTTCAGAATGGAACGATAAAAAAACATTCTGAGTACATCCAACTAGATATGGAGCAATTTATTGAGCAATTACAGCCAGGTGAAACATATGAAATTCCTGATATTTATATCGGAATGTATCAAAAGCTTCCTACAAGACTAATTCTGTATAAATTAACTGAGACGCAAATGAAACGTAGGCAAAAGGATTTAGCATCTAAAGAACACAAGAAGCAAATTACCTATAAGGAACGCAGTAAACGTCTCAGTGCAATTAACTTTTACATTACGAATATTCCTTTGGAATGTCTACAAAAGGAACAAGTATATGATTTTTACTCATTACGTTGGCAAATTGAACTTATCTTTAAAACATGGAAATCATTTTTTCGAATTCATCAATGTAACTCTGTAAAACTGGAAAGATTAGAGTGTCATCTATATGGACAATTAATTAGCATCCTTCTTTGTTCCTCCACTATGTTTCAAATGCGCCAATTACTTCTCATCAAGAAGAAACGAGAATTGAGTGAATATAAAGCTGTTTATATCATTAAAGATTATTATCCACTTTTTTATCAAGCTCTACAAAAAGACATCCAAGAGCTATCAAAGCTCTTGCTTCGTCTGTTCGATTTTTTACACAAAAACGGGCGGAAATCTCATCGATATGAGAAAAAGACAGTCTTTGATATTTTAGACGTCGTGTACAATTGTTCCAAGCCTCACAATCATGTAGCTTAATTAAAAAAACGAAACCCTTTAGGGTTTATTTCTTGTGCAAACTTTTAAATAATTTATACTTAGTCTTCAGAAAATAGAAAGCTCTTAAGTTGAAATTGATTTTACATAAGTGTAGCTTGATGGCCATGGCGTACCGCCAACATTTTAACAAAAATATACGCTTAGCAAATTTCTGTAGCCTTTTATAGGGGGACGGCAACGATTACTTCTTTTTTGAGCCACTCGGCAATTTCTATGTTTTTTGTAGATTAAAAGAACTTGAATAAAGTTCTTTTTTTACTTGTAATTAAATCCTAGAGTAGCCCCTCATACCCAGAAGCGTTTCCGTACCCCATATAGAGATAAGTGGTCTAAACTTAAACTATTCGAAGCGCAAGTTTTTCAGGGAAAAATAGCGAATTATTGTTATAATCAAATACATAATATGTTTTAGGAGGAACTCAATTTGAAGAAACCATTGATTGTTGGGGCATTATGCTTAGCACTCACTTCTTTAACTGCGTGTAGTAATGACAATGAGAAATCATCCACTGAAGTGAAAAAAGATGAGATTGTTATACATATACCTAAAGAAAAATCTAAAAATCTAGAACGATTTGGAACATTTTCTCAAAATGTAAAAAATAAGAAAAATGACGAAATACAAATTAAAAATTATTTAACTGACGAGGAAGCAAAAGTACCAACTTTAGAAACTGTAACTTATAAAGATGAAAAATTCACTTTTACTTACAAGTACAAAAACGATTATAGAAAGGATATATGTAATAAGCTTGTTACTCCTCAAGAAACACATGGTATAGCATATATGCTAAGAGATTGCGCCCAGTCAGAAGAGGGTATTGTACTTCATAATACAGCGGAGGATGGTGAAGGAATACACTCCATAAAAGATAAATCTATTGAATTTATTGAAGTTGAGGGGGATAAGACCTACATATTCGTAAAGCAATTTGATGTTGGAGCTTTCGTGAACGCTATCCAACATACAAACTTTAATACACTTTCAAATACATCTAATACGCAAAAGTCAAATTACAAAGTAAATGTTCACTTTTTAAGTGGAACAACTCAAACATACTATTTGTGGATTGACAAAGAGAAATCACAAGGAATAATTATGGATTCAGAACAAACAAACCAAGGACATGAAATCGATAAAATATTTGTAGATGACATCATAAAAGTGTTAAATTAAAATGACATATTTTAATGCGCCTCATTAAGATACATTTTTCAGATGATTACATGAACTCCATTACTACGTAAAAAATTGACCGCCCTCACAGGCGGTTTTCTTATACGCTGCTGTCTTCCAACTCCGCCAGTCATCTCGTCCAACACATTCGCCTTTAGGTACAGAAAGCTTCTTTTCAGTCTAGAACTATTTTTTAATGAAACACCTTTTACGTTTTAGGTATTGATAATTTCAAAACAGTACATCTTTATTTTAAACCGACACCTTCTTATATAAAGTAGGCTTTTTTCATTACTTTTAAACCCCTTTATTAATATAGAAGTCTCTGATTGAAAAGATAAAGCATCGTATCTTTTTTAGAAACGTCGCAACTTTATTCAAAACATCGTGCCTTTGTTTCAAACCCACATCAAGGCCTTTCATATTACCTAGATAAATAATTTTTACATAATAAAAAGATACATACTATATTTTTACGTGTTGTGGTTGTGGGCTGGTTGTTGAAAACTTAAAAATAGAAATGTCACATGGTTTTTGGAATTTATTGCAGAATGTCTTCTGTAAATAAATATGATAGTATCTACAGGCTGGGTATTCATCATCTATAAAACCAGTAACTTTATCCAGATAACGGCTTCCTTTATTTATAAAAGAAGCCGTTATTTTTCATTTGTGAATTTCCATTTATTTCACATCTGAAGTTATACCTAATTTTAATTTTAAAACGATATACAGTTACAATTAATTATCGTAAGCGAATCCAGAACCTTACTATTTTATAAATAGAAAAACGTTCATAAAAATCACTTAATTATACGAATGAGACTTCATTTTTTGGTACTTGGGGGTATTAAAATTTCTTAAATTAAAGGGCATGTATGGTGACCCTAATAAGAAAAGACACCCTCTCGAGTGTCTTTCTCTGACTTGAACCACTTCAATTTAATATGAATATATCCGTATTTTTCCCCAGTTATACGTGTAAACACATCCTATAAAACAGAATCAATTATTTATACCAGATTGTTAGTGTACAAATACAAGAGAATTGAGATCAATGTAGAATGACACCACATCTATAAAGTTAATTTATTGATGTGTTACGCCTTTAAAAACGAATCTGCTTTATAGAATGTATCCACAAGTAATATTTTACTACATTTAATAATTCGGTTGGTTTAATTTTTAAAAAATTATGCAATATTTCATAATTTTTAAATTGCACAAGAAAGATATAACCTATTTCTCTTATATTTTCTCTCCTATTTTGAAACAAGTCCTATGAGACGCTGTGAAATACTTTTACATCAGGTTCAATAATTTATCCCAATAGAGTTTACTCTATTGGGATGATTGGTGCCGAAAAATATTAAATTCGTTCATTTCAAAGCGGAATGTTTTAATCTGAGTTCATTTCGTTCAGTAGAAGAAGTTAAACTTGCCGTACATAAATATATTCATTTTTATAACTATCATCGTTTTCAAAAGAAGTTAAAAAACCTGAGTCCATACGAATATCGAACTCAGACTTCTTAACTATGCGTTTTAATTACTGTCTACTTGACAGGGGTCAGTACAATGTAAGGTGACCCCTTTAAGAAACACATATTGTATAAGAAATAAGATCTTACTATTTATTTTTTACAACTATTCTTACTTGTATAGGATTTTGTACCCCAATAATGAATTTGAGAGCCGTTAAATGAAATTTTTTTGACTTGTCCCTGATAACTTTGTTCAAAATGAAGGTGAGCACCTGTTGATCCTCCTGTATTGCCCACAGTTCCAATTTTCTGTCCTATCGTAACTTTTTGTCCTTTTTTAACGCTTTGTGTACTTAAGTGTGCATAGCGAGTAGTCCAACCGTCTCCATGATTGATCTCAATCCATTTTCCATAACTTCTATTTCCCTCATTTTCTACTCTTGATACTGTGCCAGAAGCAGATGCTACAACAGTATCTCCTTCATCGTTTGCTCGGTTAAAATCAACAGAATTTGCTGGACTATGATTAGAACGAGTTTGTCCTTCCCACTTCTGTCCACAAGGAAAAGGCATTTGAAACTTTGGAGTTCCAGCTGCCTCGGCAGTATTAAAACCGCCTATACAAAATGTAAGCAGTAAAGTTGATGCAGTGATTGATAGCAACTTCTTTTTCTTCATAAAAACTCCCCCAATATTCTGAAAATATTTATGTAGATGTATTCTTTTTATTTTCACTCGTTCCCTTCCCAATCTTTTTTTCTCAAAAATAGACAGATTCTTTTAGAAAACAATATTTTTTCCACAGGGCATGATAGTCATCTTCAAATTAAAACATTTTTTTCAGCTTTGCTACTCCTTTTACTTGTTTTTATGTATTCACATCAGAACATAAAGACCCCAAAATGAGAAAATTGGCATCTCCAGGTGAAAATGTACAATTTTATTATTTTTGGAGTACTATAAAATTCTTAAGTTGATGGATGTGTGGCGGGACCCCATCACTATCAAGCTAAGCTTATGCAAAGTCAATTTTAGGCGAGATTGTTTCTTTTTTCTAAAGGGCAAGTGTAGGTGATTGAAAGATTTGCATACGAAATAAACCCTAACGGGTTTCACTTTTTTGAATTAAGCGGCTTGATTATCAGACAGAGTACAATTGTAAATGACACCTAATATATCAAAGACCGTTTTTTTCTCATATCGATGAGATTTCCGCCCGTTTTGCTGTAGGAGATTGAACAGGCGAAGTAACACCTTTGATAGCTCTTGGGTGTTTTTTTGTATAGTTTGGAATAGAAGAAGAAAATAGTCTTTAATCATATATATGGCTTTATACTCACTAAGCTCTCGTTTTTTCTTCATGAGGAGCAATTGGCGCATTTGAAACATGATAGAAGAACAGAGTAGAATGGCAATCAATTGACCATATAAATGGCACTCCAATCGTTCTGGTTTTATCTTTTTACAATGATGAATTTGAAAGAATGACTTCCACGTTTTAAATAAAATTTCGATTTGCCAACGCAAAGAATACCAGTCATGTACCTGTCCCATCGGGACAATATCTGTAGGGGTGTTTGTCATATATACATTGATACCACTGAGTCGTTTACTACGAGGAGAATACTTCATTCCTTTCTTTTTTTCTCTTACAGCTTGATCCTGTAATCGTTTTTGTTGCTGTTGTTTTGTTAATCGATGAACAATTACACGAGCTGGCACTTTATCAATCATTCCTACATAAGCATCAGCTATTTCACATGTTTGTCCTGGTTGAAGGGAGTTCATTAACGTCTCCATATCTATCTGTATATACTCTGTACCTTTCTTAATTCTTCCATCTTGAAAATAATCAGGATTAGGATTTTTTTGATAAATACGTGTATTCGACTTGATACGAGAGATATAGTAGGCCTCTTTATCTTGTATATATTGAAGGTCTTTTAAATGAAAATAGCCTAAATCTCGGATGCATAAATCATTCGCTGTCACAGTTGGGGCACACAGAGAGCCATAAGTGCGATCATGTTGTTTACCTGGACCTGTATGAATATGTAGGAACTGTCCACTTAACAAATCATACTCAAGTTGAATTTTTATCCCAGCTGTATGGCTGCATCCTCCTGCACCTGGATAAACCGATGAAAATACATCCGGGAGTTGAAATGCAGTTGAATCTAAAATACGAATACGCTTAAAAACAGAAGTGTATGGAGAAGAAATCGGCATAGATACGGCCAATTTTTTGCTTAGTAAGTTCGGCTAGTAGGTGTTGTAAAAGTTGGACAGCCGCCTTATTAAATCGTTGATTCAGTCCCTCAGGACTGATGAGTACTGCTGTTGATGCTTCTAAACAGCTAGATAACTGAGTTAAAGAAGTCATAGCTATATTTTGGCTCACCCATACACATAAAGCTACTAAATCTTTTGCTTGGTACTTACTGGTTCGTTGTACAAAACCAACATCTCTAGCAAGATCTTGTAAGGTATTTGGAGATAAAAAACTTTGAATCTCTTGAGCAAATAGTTGTAACTCGTCAGACACAGAAACAGACATAAAAAACGCCATCCTTTCCTATGATTCTACAGAAAGAATAACGTATTTTATTCATTTTGAGGGCCACTTGATGAGCATAAGGTATCAGAAAAAACACATTAAGATTAGTAATTACATACTATTTAATTTCATACAAAAGGAATTTGTTCATTATTAACGAAAGTGTATGTTAACTAGATGAATTCATTCATACACAGTGCTACAAAAAGACATGGGAACAATCTTATACTACGATACATAATTATAATCCGTTTTAAAAACTAGTAAAATTAAGGAGCAACATTGTATGGGGAAAAAAGTACTGTTTTTTGGAGATTTCGGAATTGACGATACGATAGCTATCATATATGCGCATTTGACAGATAAAATTGATGTTATGGGAATTGTTGCAGACTATGGGAACGTACCTAAAGCTGAAGTTGTTAGAAATGTTCGCTTTTTACTTAAAAGTGTAGGAAAAGAATATATAAAAGTTTTTGGTGGGGCGGAGCATTCCATGTCTTCAGAAGCTGAAACTTTTTATCCAGAAGTTCACGGTAAATTTGGGATAGGACCCATTTATCCAGGACTAGAGCTTCAAACATTTGAGAATTTTTTTGAGGTTCTCACACTTATTAAGCAGTATAAAAATGAACTTATTATCGTGAATACCGGAAGGCTAACTTCACTTGCAACTTTATTTCTCCTTTATGGAGATGTGATGGAATATGTACATTCTTATTATATTATGGGAGGAGCTTTTCTATATCCAGGAAATGTTACCCCCATTGCCGAAGCTAACTTTTATGGCGATCCTGTAGCAGCCAATATTGTAATGAGATACGCAAAAAATCTATCAATTTATCCTTTGAATGTTACACAATCAGCTATCGTAACACCAGAAATGGTCAATTATATTCACTCTAAAGGAAAAACTAAGTTTTTAAAGCCTCTTTTAGACTATTACTATTATCAATTTTATCAAAAAAAAGTTCCTGGAATACAAGGTAGCCCGGTTCATGATGTGCTCACTTTGATTGCGATTAATCGTGATGATATTTTTACGTACCATCAATCAGCAGTGATGGTTAATGCACTTGATACTGTACGAGGACAAAGTATAGGAGATTTTAGATCTACTTTTGAACCAGAAACATTCGGTAATCGTCCAAAACATAGGATTGCAATACAAATGAATTATGAACAGTTTTTTAAGGAGTTTATGACTGTAATGACTGGCGACCCATTTTAGTGAAAAACCTTATATATTTTGCTATCAAGCTAGCAAAACATCCTTATGTTCATCAAGCTAAGATTTTAAAGTACCCTCTAAATGGAAATTTTGTGTTTTTATAAACCTGAAATTTATTTTTATCGTTTTGGGGGTAACTTGTTTTCTTAAGTTGATGGGCATGTATGGTGACCCCTTGTAGAAGAAACATTTTCCATCTGAGAGCTTATGCTCTCTTTTTTTATTTATGTTCGACATAATTTGACAAAAAAGTTGTAACCATATTTGTTATGATAGTTCAGGAATCATACATTTTACATAATTGGAGGAAACGAAATGTATAAGAAGATGGGTACACTCGTTATAACTGGAGCGCTTGCTATAAGTCTAGCGGGATGTAGTGATACAGAAGAAACTGCCAAGAAAGTATCAAATGATACAAAAACAGAACAAACAACTGAAAAGAAAGAAGAGAAAAAAAAATTTAAAGTTGGCGAAACAATTAAACTTGGAAATCACAAATTAACTGTTACAAATGTTGAAAAGTCTCCAGGTGGAGAATTCGATAAACCTAAAGAGGGTCATGAATTTTTAATCGCTAATGTAACTATAGAAAACGGCGGCAAAGAAGAAATACATTATAATGCTCACGATTTCAGTTTACAAAACAGTGAAGGAAATATTGTAGATCCAACGTTAACTATGATTAACCAAGATACTCAATTGAATTTTGGAAAACTTGCACAAAATGGGAAAATAACTGGAACTATTGCTTTCGAATCAAAACAAGGAGATCCTAAGCTTCAATTAATCTTCAAACCAATTTCCTTATCAGAAGAAGAAGTTCGAGTAAATCTTCAATAATAATATCTACAAAAAGAAAAGACACTCGAATTGAGTGTCTTTTTTTAAAATTTCACATACTATATCTAATTAATGGGGTATCACCACATCACTATCAAGCTAACAAAACAAAATACCCCATGCCCATCAACTTAAGAATTCAGAATTACCCCAAAACGAAAAAATGAGCTTTCTTGTAATAAAAAACAAATCCGTAATACTAGGAGATTCCTTTTCAATGGCTATATGAGAAATACGTGTATAAGCCAGTATTTAAATTTAAGTATGATACGATTATAGAAAGGGGGGGAAGCTATATGAACGGTCTACAAGGGGTCACCATATCAAAAAAAGAAAATTGTACGTTTAGACACATTTTAGACATAAATTAACCGATCCCCTGTACGTTAAGGAATCGGTTATTTATTTTACTGCCTTTTGATGGAGTTTTTGTCCCATAATGGTTTTTAATTATCGACATTTGCTTTTTGCTTTAGCTTGATGCAGATGGAACACTCCTCCTAAATATTTATCATGATTCATGTTTGTATAAATACCTACTTCTGTATAATAGGTAGGGCATAATAGCCAAAGGCTAAATCGAGCAAGGCACTTGCTTCTTGGCGCAGTAACAGATCCTTCGGACGGAAAATAAAGGATCCGTCCGTGTTGATCGAAGTATCAGGGTCTACGATTCCTTGAGAGGCAAGTGCTCGAATAGATTGGACTGCCCAGTCATCCGCATTATCAAGCAATTTAACTTTCTTAGCTTGGTCAGGTTGAATCTGCTTTAAATTTTGAATCATGGTTGCTGCGATCTGTCGGGTAATCGGAGCTGTACGGTCATATCCAGGAATACCTATTATAAATTTCTCCTTCGCCTCTTTGGATTCGTCTGGAAAAGCACTCCACCCATGTGCACGCAACAAGGAATCAGCAAATTCTCCTTGTGTCATAGTGCCCATCGGATCGAATAAATTACCTTTTTTAGCATCCATGATGTTTAAAGCATGAAGATTATCGATATGCCTTCTATAGTTACCCTTTTGCGGAACATCCACAAAGGACGGCTTGTTGTTAATTTTTTGTGCATCAGCCATAAAATCTAGGCTCTTAGGAGAGCTGTAGTGAAAATATGTGATTTCTCCAGCTGCATTTTTTTTGAAAGCAACCTTTTTACCTTCCGAATCCTCAAATAACAACGGATGAATCATTTTGAGAACTTGTTTTCCGGATATTCCCCCTTCCATGACCAAATCCCCATTTTCATAGGTAAAGTGGGTGCGAATTGCAGCTAAACGTGTGTTTTGGTACAAACCCAAATATTTCTGGGCTTCTTTCTCCTCTAACGGGAGGTATCTAGTTTTTTCCCCCTTCTTAGCAGGGAAATAATGATCCATGAAAGCTTCATACATGTCTATACTCATCGTTGAATCATTATTGTAAGACATGAAGAATGCTGTTTTTTGTTCAGGCACTAAAATCATCAGTGATTGATGTCCCGGCATACTTCCCCCTTTTATTACAACGTGTTGACCATTAGCCAAGTCATTGAAAGGCGTCTCAAATCCAATTGTTGCAACAGGAATTGTCTTATCATCAAAAACTTGATAGGCATGCATCATATCCATGCTTTTTTTACTTACAATTTCTTGGCCTTTAAACTTTCCGTTCTGTAGCTGCATAATCATGTATTTTGACATGTCTTCTCCGGTAGATATAATGCCTCCTTGTGGTGCATCCATTAGACCGTTGCCACTTGTTAGAATCGGATCACCAGTGGGACCGTAATGTGTAGCCATTCTCTTGAGAAGATTAGGCGTAAGGCTCAAACTTGTAGATTTCATATCTAATGGTTTGAAAATATTATTTTCCATATATTGTGAGAAAGGTGTATTTGTAACATTTTCCACTGCAAACCCTGCGAGTGCAAATGCAACGTTGTCATACGTATAAGATTCTCCTGGCGGCCGTACCACCGTTGGCATATGTTTAGAGAAAAATTCCTTCATCGGCATACTATGATTAATGTATTCAGGTCCAGTTATCGTGGTGATATCAGGAAAATCTACTCCGCTGGTATAAGTGAGCATATCAAACAAGGTAAGAGGTTTTCCTGTTTTATTAGGTATTTTCAATCCACCGAGATATTGTTGTACATCTTGATCTAGTTTAAGCTTTCCTTTATCAACTTGCTGCATCACAGCTAAAGCAGTAAAAGTTTTTGAGACTGAAGCGATTTGAAAGACCGTGTCCTTAGTAACGGGAATTTTCTTTTCTTTATCAGCATACCCATACCCTTTATTGACGACAACCTTTCCATCATGAACGACGACAAAACTAGAACCGTTTACATTGTACTTCTTCATTTTTTCCTCAAATAACGGATCAGCAAAAGATTCTACTTCTTTTTTATTATTGGGTGCTTTCGTCATTTGGATATCGGTCGTGGCTGCCGATGATTTTGATTTTCCAGCTTCTAATGATTGTTGAGAACACGCAGAAATCATACTTGTAGAAGTGAGCAGAATTCCAACTATCCCCAGTTTGTTGATTGCTTTTTTCATTTTTGTACACTCCTTTATTTGATTGGAATTTTTTTGGGCACAACGAGTTATTGGCTCGTTAGTTTATGAACAGAGTGTAGCAAGCGGCAAGTCATAGTAGATAGTGAGCTTTTGTCATTTTTATAAAGGACAACAAAAATTGAGGGGGCTAAGGCTGTATTGATAGTCTTGTCATACAAATCATGACACTTTGACACTACCGTATGTGACAGAAAAATTCTTAGAATCAAAGAGAAACTTTTAATGCATTAGCAATGAATGAGAAGGAGAGATTTTAATGACGAAAGCATCAGCTCAAAAAACTTTGCAGGATTTCTATTTTTTGTTGTTTACTTTTGCATCCGGCTTTTTTTACTTTTGCTTCTATCTGGTCAGCATTACATTTGCTTTAGTAATGACAGTTTTCTTCGTAGGTATTCCCTTGTTGGCAGGCGTGTTGCAAACAACTCACACGTTTGTCCAGTATGAACGTATTCAGACGAAGGTTTATACGGATATATCGATAGAGCCATTACCGCCAAGGATAAAAAGAGGAGGAGATAGATGGATTAAAGCGGGAGAAATAATTCTTAATAGTAGCAATTGGAGGGCTATTTTTTGGCTCATGCAGAAATTTTTTGTTGGAATGATTAGCCTTATATGTGCCGTTATACTGTACATAACTCCGCTTTTATTTATTTTTATACCCTTACTTTTTCAATATTTTAATATATACTTATTGGGAATTGCTGTGAATTCATGGGAGAAAGCTATTTTTGTCACGATTGTTGGTTGCATTCTCATCTGGATACATATTTTTATTGGAAACTGCTTAGTTCGAATAATTGGAATGTACACGCGTTCCATGTTTAAAGCTATAAAGGGGTGATAAATTGTTTAAGACTTTGAAACTATGGTTCTGGTATGATTGGGTATTACTTTGTATACGTTTTATCATTTGGCTATCATTGATGTTAACGACTATCCAACACCAAGATCATTTGACTGTACCACTTTGGATCATCATTCTATGGGAAGTTGCTTCATTTTCAGTACCTTGGATTTGTTTAATGTTCAGTTCTCGCTATTATCTATTTGCTGAGATAATTTTATTTGGCGGAGTGTGCTTCTACTTAACTTTATTATTTCCGTCAGCGTATCTTGCTTTTTTAATGCCAACTTTCATGATTGCGGCAAATAGTGCTCATAAATCATATCGTTGGTCGGGTTCTATCACAATTATTTTATTCCCATTGCTCATTACGATATTTTCTCAGGTAACAGATTTATGGGTAATAATCCTACAAATCAGTTTAGCTTTTATTATGGGTTCTTCCTTTCGTTTACTGGTTATCAATTATCGTCAAAGTGAAACTATTCGGAACCAGAAGCAAGTATTAGAACAATACGTATCACAAGTTGAGCGGATTACTTTGCTGGAGGAACGTGACAGGCTCTCAAAAGATTTACATGATACGATGGGGCATTCCTATACCTCAATTATTATGGGGATGGAAACATTACGTACGGAATTAAAGACTAAAGAAGGGGAGCAAAAGCTCGATTCATTATTACAATTGGCTCGTAATAGTATGGAGGAAGTGAGAATGTATTTGCATCAAATGGATTTATCACAAGAATCGCTTCCTTTAACTGTCACGTTGCAACAATTAACAGAGGAATTTGAGAAACATGCAGAAGTAAATGTACGCACTCGAATAATAGGGGAAGAGTATATGGTCTCCAAGCAATCAAAAATGACGCTGTACCGGAGCTTGCAGGAGGCGTTAACGAATGCGGTGCGTCATGGACAATCCACCGAAATTATTGTATCGCTGCATTTTGAGCCGCAACAGATAAGATTGGATGTACAGGATAATGGTTGCGGAGTAGAGGATTGGAAGGATGGATTTGGATTAAGCGCAATGAAAGAACGTATGATACAGCTACAAGGGAGAGTTACTGTATACTCCAAAAAAGGGGAAGGGACCCTCATCTCATGTTTGTTACCGAAAATGGTAGAATTACCGAATGAACGAATACGCTTGTGTATCGTCGATGATCACTCGTTTATTCGAGAAAGTCTTCATACAATCTTGAATGGACAGGAAGACTTGCAGGTAGTGGGAATGGCTGAAGATGGAGAGCAGGCTGTGGAATTGTGTGAAAGCCTGAAACCAGATATAGTATTAATGGATTTGGAGATGCCCAACCTGGATGGGATTCATGCGACCAAAATAATTAAGGGAAAATGGCCTGACATTCGTGTTCTTATCCTTTCAATGTTTCAGGACACAGAAAGGGCAAAAGAAATCATACGAAACGGTGCTGACGGCTATTTGCTGAAGTCCATAGATTCACGTGAACTAGCTGAATCGATTCGACTAGTCTATCGAGGAGGCACGATGATTAACCATGACTTGTTTCATAGAATGTGGGAAGAAAATGAAGAAACAGGATTAGTTGAATCAAAATCAGATGGAAAAGAGTTTGGCTTAACGAAACGCGAACTAGAAGTTTTGAATCTATTATCACAAGGTAGCCGTTATAAAACAATTGCTTCGAAGCTTTACTTATCAAACGGAACAGTAAGAAATTACGCTTCCAATCTCTATGAAAAGCTGGGAGTCAAAAATCGAGAAGAAGCCGTGCAAAAAGCAAAGGATACAGGATTACTTTTGTAAGAGGGAATGTAGTCAATTGCTAGGGTACATGAACGATTCTATATTTCAGGGCTACATTTTAAAAAATGTAATTTGAATGTCTCTATTTGGGATTTTATCGTTTCTATAGATAATATTATATTTTCGTCTTATATCTCAAAAATCAAAAATACCTATTATTTTAAGATATAAGACGTTTTAAATCATTGCCATGACCTTGCTAAAACTCTTGGATTTTGATTACCTTTTTGTTAAATAAAAAAGAGTTTTATAAAAAGTGAAGGAGAGTGTTATATCGCGAACGAAAGATGAGATTTTAGTCCAATATGCTTCTATTGACAATATATTGCAGTCATTTATAAATCTTAACGATCAAATTGGACATAGTGTACACCAAACACCTTGAAATGTGTCCGAATTGTGTCTAAACGTACAATTTTCTTTTTTTGATATGGTGACCCCATGTCCATCAACTTAAGAATCTTTACTACCCCCAAGTGTAAAAAAACGTTATTCTTTCTAAAAAGCTAAATAGAAAGGATGACGTTTTTTTTATGAATCTTTCGATTCAAGATGAATTACAACTATTTTCTCAAGAATTAAAGCAATATATTACACCTGTATTTTTAGCAGAACTTGCAAGAGAAATTGGATTTATAAAGCGAAAACGTAAGTTTTCTGGCTTAGACTTAGCTACGATTTGTATTTGGATCAGTCAACGAGTAGCAAGTGCCCCCTTAGTACAATTATGTAGTAAACTTCATGCAGCCACTGGTACCTTACTCAGCCTTGAGGGCTTAAATAAACGCTTAAATACAAAGGCAGTTTTGTTTTTACAACATATTTTTTCTTTATTGTTACAGCAAAAACGCTGTGAACAAACACAGACTTTAACATTTAAAATAAATAAATATGTTTATGCGTTTCAATAAATTGGAATACCATCTTAAAAAAAACTTTAGATAAATTTTATTTTTTCTTTCTATAATTATTCTATAATTTATGCATGAATATGAAAAATCTCTTTAAAAGATACACAACTTTTTTTGTAGTATCGAGGGTTTAAATGACCTTTATTAACAGCAAAATCTACAATTGACAAGGAGAACACTTTATGAGTAAGAGAATAAACGAATTAGATTCAATACGAGGACTAGCGGCTATCACAGTTGTATTTGGACACTTTTGCTTAATGCTACCATCGTTGCCCAATTCTATTAAATTTTCCCCTCTTAGGTTTTTATGGGCTGGTGGGGAAGCTGTAATCATTTTTTATGTGCTCAGTGGTTTTGTGCTATCTATGGCACTTTATCATTCAAAAACAAATTATTGGGGATATTTTATTAAGCGATTTGTACGAATCTATATCCCTTATTATTTCTGGATATGCATCACCTTTGCTTTATTTATTTTGTTTTCACCATATGAAGTTACGGGACTACGAGATTGGTTCTATGATAAGTGGCAAGGGCCTATAACAAAATTAGATATTATGAATCACTTTGTACTTCTTAATAACTTTTTTACGGATAATTATAATCCGGTTATCTGGTCATTAGCTCAAGAAATGCGTATATCTATCGTGTTTCCCTTGTTATTCCTTCTGTTTTATAAACAAAGTTGGAAGAAAACGATACTGCTTGCTATGAGCTTTTCTTTAATTAGTATTTTCCTTAATATGTTGCATATTGGGAAAGCTGAGGGGTTTTATAATGGTTATGCCGATACACTGCATTTCACATCTATGTTTATGGTTGGAATGCTACTTTTTAAACATCAGGAAGAACTTACTCAATTATATAGAAGTATGAAAAACTTAAACAGAAAACTTCTTATCGCATTAGGGGTCTTTCTATATCTATATTCCATTTTGATTTATGGGCTTTCTAGTAATGCTACTACTTTCTTATTAAAAGATTGGGGTGTCGTAATTGGTGTTAGTATAATAATCATTATGGCAATGAATAACCTAAAGGTAAAAGCTATTTTAAATAAGGGTGTATTTGTATACTTAGGGGAAATTTCATATAGTATCTATTTATGTCATTTTCCAATCACGATGGTACTCTTTAAACTTTTGTATGCAAAGATACCTACCCTTTTTCTTCTTATCTTATGTATTACAACGACAATACTTTGTTCTATATTATCGTATCATTTAATTGAAAAGAAATGCATCAATTGGGCAAAACAAAGAACAACAAAGTTCAAAAAAAAAGTGTGATACTTGTAGGGGGACGGAAACGATTCAAAGAATAACCCGCCTTGAAAAATCCTCCAATTCAGGCGGTTGTTTTTCTTACATTTCATCTTTAAATTCCTATATTAAATTTCACACCTAAAAAAAATGTTGAGTTCAAAAAGGTACGAATTTTTTATACGAGGAGGAGTAATATATGAAGAATACGAGTAAAAAACAAATTATAATAGTATTCTTTATTAGTATTTTAGGTGTAGGAACAATGCTTGGAATATTATATTTTAATCATAAAACCAATATTCAAAAAAATAAAGCGCTCGCTACCGAAAAACGTTTATTGCAATATGAGCCCACCTTGAAAAAAGAATTAGAAAAATATAATTTAGGAGGTAAAACAGCAGTTTTATTAGGAATTATGTACCAAGAGAGTAGAGGTGAGGGCAACGACCCTATGCAGTCTTCTGAATCACTTGGATTAAAGCCAAATGAAATTCAAGAGACAAGCTTGAGCATTAAACAAGGGGTAAAACACTTTGCTCAAATGTACAAATATGGAACGGAAAAAAATGTTAGCATGGATACAATTATTCAAAGCTATAATATGGGACCAGGGTATATTGATTTTATTGCTAGTCAAGAAGTTAAACAACACTCGGAAGATTCGGCCAAAAAGTTTTCTAAGATGAAAGTTGATCAAAATCCAGAGATGTACACTTGTGGTGGAAATAAAAATAATTTTAGGTATCCATATTGTTATGGTGATTTCACATATGTAACAAAGGTGAATGAAAAAGCAAAACTTATTGAAGAACTTCTCCGAAAAAATTCAAAATATAATTCGAAAAAATTGTAATGTAAGGGGTGCCGCCACATGTCC